>NZ_JBALNY010000067.1:6485-13868 GCF_036962145.1 Bacillus sp. JJ1764
TGTATAATCATTGTTGACATTTTATTACATATAAGTGTAAATTACATATATAGACTAGCACTGATTTACCATACGAAATAGTTTTAAAAAAATACCTTAAAAAAGGGGAGGAAATAATAATGGGTACATCCGCGATCGAGAAAGGACAATCAGCTGGCAAGGAAAATGGGCAAGCAACCCAAATGGTAGACACTTTATGGAACCAATATGAGCAGAGCTTGGAACAGCTTAGAAAGCTTCGTGAAAGCAGAGAAGAAGCTTATCTAAATGCAGTGAGAGAAGTTGTAAAATACAATCAGGATTTTAGATTTTCTTTAGCAAACTTATTTCAAACGATTAAAAGTACCAATAGTGAAGTAGTTAAAAGTGTTTCAGGGAATCTTGCTAAAGGTGCCGAAGATAAAAAGATGCTTGCTCCTGAATTAAAAGAACAATTAAATGAAGTTACCGAGAAATTAGAACAACTTGCAACAGCTCCCCTTGCCACAGGGTTTGATTTAATTGGCCGTTTTGAAATAAACTTAATTGAAAATAGTGAGAAGTATGTTAAAAACGTTCGTGAACGCCGAAGCGAATGGCAGCAACTAACGGATGAATATGTAAAAACCGCTAGACAAAGCCATCAGAATTTTATGGACCGTCTTGAAGACAGCATGAAAACTTTAATAAAAAAATAATAAAGAACGTAAAACTCCACCATTCTAATGAATGGTGGAGTTTTTTTGAGCAAACATGACATTTATCATGTTTTGGACATGACATGTATGACTGTTTGGGTGAGATTTTTTTCACTATAATTTGTGTTAATAAAGAGGAAGGGATTTTTGATATGGTGAATGAAAGAGCAAAAAGTTTGCGAAAACAAGTATCTGTTTATGAAAAATCTGATACAATGGCAAGTATTTGGCAGGTAATGAATACGGTATTACCGTTTATCTTTTTATGGTTTTTGTCCTATAAAAGTTTGGCTGTTTCTTACTGGCTAAGTTTGGTATTGGCGGTTGTGGCAGCAGGATTCATGGTCAGGGTATTTATCATCTTTCATGATTGTTGTCATTACTCTTTCTTTAAAAATCGTACGGCTAATAAAATTCTGGGCACCATTACTGGAATTTTAACTTTGTTTCCATATAGTCAATGGCAGCATGACCACTCCGTTCATCATGCAACCAGCAGCAACCTGGATAAGCGCGGAACAGGGGATATTTGGATGATGACTGTGGAGGAATATCACGAGGCATCTTCTTGGAAAAAAGTACAATATCGTTTGTACCGCAATCCTTTTGTCATGTTTATACTAGGACCTATCTTTGTATTTATCCTTAAAAATCGTTTTAACCGTAAGGGAGCAAGGATCAACGAACGTCTGAACACGTACCTGACAAACGTGGCAATTGTTGCTGTTCTTGGATTATTATGTTTAGTTATTGGCTGGCAGCAAGTCCTATTAGTAGAAGGGCCTATATTTCTCATTGCAGGCTCTGCTGGGATTTGGCTGTTTTATATTCAGCACACTTTTGAGGATTCCTATTTTGAGGGAGATCAAGAATGGGAATATGTTAAAGCTGCAGTGGAAGGAAGTTCATATTATAAACTTCCTAAACTGGTTCAATGGCTAACGGGAAATATCGGTTTTCATCACGTGCATCACTTGAGTCCAAGGGTGCCTAATTATAAACTTGAATTGGTCCATGAAAATACCCAACCATTACAAAATGTTCCAACCATTACGTTAGCGACAAGTTTAAGTTCATTAAAGTTCCATTTATGGGATGAGCAGCGTAAAAAGTTCATAACGTTTAAAGATGCAAAATGCTTGCCTAAAATAAGTACTTTTGAAGGAAATTTAGAGTAAAATTCAGTATGATAAAAGGATAAGGAATACTAGCTGAAAAAAGAGGTTTCGTATGATTAAGAGGTACTTTACTTTTCAAAAAAGCAATGCAATTGCTCCATATATATGGACAATTCTTTGTATTTTGCCGTTTTACTTTATTATTCAAGTTCCATCAACCATTCAAATGGTTTTGGGAGTATTATTAACGCTACTGTTTTTTATCCTTTATCGTATTGCCTTTATTTCAAAGGGCTGGCTGGTCTATGTATGGACCCTAATCTTAATCGCAATTTCCATTACGGCAACCAGTTTGTACAGTTATGTTTACTTTGCGTTTTTTCTTGCCTATTATCTTGGCAACATCCAAAATAGGGTCACTTTTTTGACCTTGTATTTTATCCATTTGGTAAGTACATCTGTTTCGATTAATTACAGTATCATCATGCATGAAAAGCTATTTTTACAGCAATTGCCGTTTGTTATTATTGTTTGGATTAGTGTCATTCTTCTTCCTTTCAGCTTATATAATCGGAAGGAGAGGGGCCAGCTTGAGGAAAAATTAGAAGATGCAAATAAGCGAATTGGAGAATTGGTTAAATTAGAAGAGCGGCAAAGGATTGCACGTGACTTACATGACACACTTGGGCAAAAACTTTCCCTAATTGGATTAAAGGCCGATTTAGCCAGAAGATTGATCAACAAGGATCCGGAACAGGCTAGAAATGAATTAAAGGATGTCCAACAAACCGCACGAACAGCCCTAAGTGAGGTTAGAAAAATGGTTTCATCCATGCGTGGAATTCGATTAAAAGATGAAATGCTACGGATTAAACAAATCTTAGAAGCTGCACAGATTCATTTAGAGAAAAAAATGGAACCCAATCTCAGTAATGTTTCTCCTTTTACAGAAAATATTCTGAGTATGTGTTTAAAAGAGGCCGTAAATAATGTGGTTAAACATAGTGGGGCTAAAAACTGCTTTATTACTTTAGAACAATCCTGGAAAGAAATTATTATGACCATACAAGATGATGGAATTTTCAAAGGATCACATAATGGCTATTTAAAAGGTCATGGTTTAATCGGAATGAAAGAACGGCTTGAATTTATTAATGGTAGTTTAGAACTTTTAACGAGGGATGGAACAACACTAATCATCAGAGTGCCAAATGATTCAAAGCCCGAGACTAAGGAGGGGCAGTTGTGATTAAAATTGTAATTGCAGAAGACCAAAAGATGTTACTGGGTGCCTTTGGATCCTTATTAAATTTGGAAGATGATATGGAAGTAATCGGTAAAGCTTCAAATGGAGAAGAAGCAGTAGAGATGGTTAAAAGCTTAAAACCTGATGTCTGTCTGATGGACATTGAAATGCCTGGTAAAAGTGGGCTAGAGGCAGCAGAAGAAATTAAGGGTATTGGCTGTAAAGTTATTATCCTAACTACTTTTGCCCGTACAGGTTATTTTCAGCGTGCACTGAAGGCTGGAGTATGTGGCTATTTGTTAAAAGACAGCCCAAGTGAAGAATTGGCAGGCTCGATTCGCAGTGTTTTGGCTGGAAGGCGGATTTATGCTCCCGAGTTAATGGATGATGTCTACAGCGAAGAAAATCCATTAACAGACCGCGAACGGGAGGTACTTGAACTCGTAGCAGATGGAAAAAATACAAAAGAAATTGCTGAAGAACTCAGCATTAAAACTGGAACCGTACGAAATTACATTTCCATTATTCTTGATAAACTCGAAGTGAAAAATCGAATAGAAGCAATCACACAGTCAAAAGAAAAAGGTTGGTTTAAATAAGATGGATCTCTAAGGTGACAGCACCATTGAGATCCATTTTTTTTAATGTCCTCAATATTTATAGCATTATTTTGCAATTCTGATATGGCTTCCTCTGGGAACATTAAAGGAGAAACAAATATGAGGAGGAGTTAACATGTGGTTTAAAAATATATGGCGATTGACCATCTTATCTTTGCTGCTTTTTATTCATGTTCCGATGGCACTTGCGGCACCACCTGAAAAAGAGTTAACACAGTATTTAGCCTCAATCGGCTGGTCAAAGCAAGAACTGCAGGAT
Source organism: Bacillus sp. JJ1764 (assembly GCF_036962145.1). Classification (NCBI taxonomy): domain Bacteria; kingdom Bacillati; phylum Bacillota; class Bacilli; order Caryophanales; family Bacillaceae; genus Bacillus; species Bacillus sp. JJ1764. The sequence goes on from NZ_JBALNY010000067.1 coordinate 10,406, forward strand.
TATCTTGATTTTTATGAAATTACTTTGGATGAATTTGCTTCAGTTGATGAACTTAAAGAATTTTTGGGAACCCCAATCAATGATGAAAATTTACAGGTACTGCTCAAAAAATATAACCTTTCTAAGGCAGAACTAAATGATTTATTGAATCACTTTGGTGATTCTTTAGCCGATTATAAGTTCATCGAAGATTTAGATTCTTCACTGGAGTTTTATGTCAATAATGACGACTATATGGGTGATATTGAGAATGAATTAAAAGAAATGGGAATTACTGAGGAGGAATCTGAGCGGTTTTTCGAATATCTTGGTCAGGTAGAGGAGAATAACAAATTTCAACTGGATCAAATGGAATGGCTTGATTCTAGAATTGAACCATTTCTTGATGTGAATGATACAACCGAGTTAACCGATAAGCAAATAGACGAATTAGTGGATCTCTTAACAGATGTCATGGACTTATATCAAATACAAGTCAAGTTTTCTGCTGACAAACAAAATATTTCGCTAACAGAATTATTAAAGATGAAGGAGCCACCAAAAAATCTAATGATTACCATCAATACAAGAACGGGGGAACCTTTACTTGACTTTAACATCCCCTCCTACTTATTCGATAATGGTGAAATCATTAATCAAGGAGAAGAAATGATTCATTTAGGGGACATTTCCAATGATTTTATCGATCATCTCCATGATGAGAAATCAAATCATTTTGGGGAATGGTATAAATAAACATAAACCACCAGGCACCTGGTGGTTTTATACAGTTTCTTTTAAAAAGTTCATTATGTATTCATATACCTCCACTGGTCTTTCTTCAGGAAGGGCATGACCTGTTTCTTTTAATACGATTAATTCGGAATTTATCAAATCCCTATTTAATTTTTCTCCAACCTCAAGTGGCATAGATTGATCGTGATCACCCCAAATTAACAAGCATGGGGTTTTAATTTGTTTTAAAATCTCTGGGGGAAGATCACCTTCCCGGTGCCTTAACATTCTGGTTAGAGCGACAAAGATTTCATCTTGTAAAAATGGCTGCAGATACCCATCAACCATTTCATCTGTAATGATTGATTGATTATAGAGTGCACTTTGAAGGTTTTTTTTGACTCCGGTTCTCGCAAAGTAGTATTTTACAAATCGGTGAAAGTACGGGAGATAGCTGGTAAGAATAAGCGGTAATTTGGCCCGCTTTAAATAGGAAGAGCTGCATAATAGAACAGCTTTTTCTGCCAATTCGGGTACCATATGGAGAATATTTAAGACGATTTGGCCTCCCATAGAATGTCCAATAAAAATGGATTTCTTTATTCCAAAGGATTCAATTAGTTTAATGACTGTTTGGGCTAAATTCTTATAGGAATAAACGTACCGATTGCATTTCGCACTTTTACCGAATGGAGGCAAATCAATTGATAGTACCTGATAATTCTGCTTCATTAACGAAATCATGTGACGGTAGGTAAAAGTTGAAGAAAGAAATCCATGCAATAATATAAATGTCTTTTCTGCATTCTCCCGCGGATAAAATTCATAATAAACTTCAATATTATTTACCGGCTTATAACCAGATAATCCATCCATTGGTCCATCCTCCTAACTGCCAAAATTGATGCCTTTAATATTCCCCAATTTTTATTATCTACTCCTGCAAGTGTTTTTGAACATTTTGTGAAAATTTTTATGATTTTTCGAACAAAGTGTTTGAATTTTTCGAAAACTGAATGTATAATGAAAAAAAGCTCAAGGAGTTGATTTCCATGGAAAAGAAATTACTTAATTCACCCCAACATTCTGAGGAGTATACAGATGCTTTAGTTGCTGAGATGTTCCTAAAAAATGCCCTGCTTGAATTCAAGAAGGAGAAAATCCGCGAGGAAATCGACCAAACATTAGAAGACGGGAACAAGGAATTATTTCTCCAGTTAACAGAAGAGCTAAAGAAGATTTGCTAACCAACGACTTTCAAACTAATTCCACTAAAAAAGAAGCCTTATCCGTAAAGGATAGGGCTTCTTGGCCGTTTAATCATTAATTACAGAAAAAGTTGTTCACCTGCTGGTTTTTTTCTGCTTTTTACAAAAGCAATTAATTTATTAAAGCGTTTTAGGGATTGTTGGAATACGGGACTTTGAATAAATGTATAAACAAATGTTGCAATAAATACAGGACCTCCTAATATAAAACCAATGATAAGCACGAGACTTTCAACGATCATGCGGGCTTTACTGACAGATAAACCCGTTTTATCGGAAATGGACAGCATGAAACCATCACGAGGTCCTGCGCCAATCCCAGCTGCTACATACATCCCTCCACCAATTCCGGTAATGACAACACCTGATAAAAGGATAAGATAATCGACCCACGTATTTGTTGCTTTTGGCAATAGATCCAGCCAGAGGAAAAAGTCCATAATTGGCCCGATACATAGGGCATTTAAGAAGGTTCCAATATTTATATACTTGCGATCAGTAAAAAAGGAAATTCCGATTAATACCAACCCACAGATGACACCCCATGTACCAATCGTAAGCCCAAAATGTTGATACAAGGCTACATTCAGAACTTCCCATGGGTGAAGCCCAACATATTTCACCTTTACGGCAATGGCATTTCCTAATCCAAAAAAAGTTAACCCCAAGAAGAACAATACATATTGTAGGACTTTCAAACTGTTTACCCCCATGTTTGATATTAATCTGAATTTTCAAACCTATCCTACTATCTTAAAATACGAGTTCACAAGATTCAATAGTAAATTTACATAATTAATCCAGACTCTTTTTTCGCTCAAGGTCCCAATGATGATGTCATTCTAAATACTGTAATAGAACATATATTGGTAAAAGACCTCTCTCAAGAGCAGGAAGGTCTTACGTCAAAGGAGAAAGAGGGAAGGCATGCCAAGCGGAACACATCACATCGAGTTGACATTGCCAATTAAGGTGATTTGGGAATTTGTAAAGGATATGGATAATTGGGCACCACTTGTTCCAAATTATATTCAACACGAGAAGGTAAACGAAAGTCAATCAACATGGGAATTCAAGAATGACCTTGGAATTATTAAAACCAAAATGAGTCTTCTCATCGACATTATTGAGTGGAAGGAACCCACGAGAGTTAGCTTTACACTAAAATCAAAGAGTGAACGGTTTACAGGCAGCGGTTTTTTTGAGGCAAAGGCCTTGAATGTCAACAAAACAAAGTTAACCGGATTTTTAGAAGTCACCGCCAATGGAAAGATGGGACCCACAATGAATTCAAAGCTGGAAACTTCGCTCCCGGAATATGTAGAGGAAATGGGAGTTTCGATCGCTAAGAAACTGGAAGAACTATATGGAAAAATAAAACGCTGATTAAAGAGGAAGCCAATTAAAAAAGGCTTCCATTTTTTATAAAAAATAGCTATGTTAAAGAAAAATTGTTGATTTTAAACCCTGTTGATTGGAGC
>NZ_JBALNY010000067.1:13961-18686 GCF_036962145.1 Bacillus sp. JJ1764
CAAGTTTAACAGAGCCATAAAATTAAGATAAACTTAAGCTTTGGTTGATATAGTTAGTCCAAAATGATCATTCAATTGGTTGTAGACAGGAGGATTAACCATGTTAATTAAAGTGCCCCAAAAAGGGTTAAAGCTCATCTTAGCTGCTTCTATCGTGAGTTTTGGATCTATTTCTAATATTCCAACTGTATTTGCTGAGGGCGAACGTACAAGCCAAGGGCAAACGAATGAAGAAGCCGCCATGTTAACTAGTTTAGAAATAGACGGAATTAAATTGGATCAGACCTTCACCCCAGAATTGAAAAAATATACAGCAACTGTAGACAATGAAGTCCAATCCATTCAATTAACCGCAAAAAGTGAAACTGAAACATCACAGATTTCCATTAATGAAAAATCTGTATCAAACGGGAAATCAGTAAAGCTTGAACTTCAAAGCGGTGAGAATAATTTCCTAATAAAGGTGAAAAACGGCAGCAATACAACCATATACACATTAACTGTAACCAGAAAACTAGATCATCATAATCTCCTGCAAAACCTAAAGCTTTCAACTGGTGAGCTGTCACCCGTTTTCTCACCAACGGTTACCGATTATAAGGTTCAAGTAAAGAATGAAATTTCAGCACTCACTGTCATCCCTTCAGCAGCTGTAAACACGGCAAAAGTAACAGTAAATCATTCTCCAGCAACTGCAAAAGGTGTTGAAGTAAAAATCCCGGTTGGGGCAACTGAAGTAAATATTGTGGTAACAGCCGAAAATGGTGACAGTATAACTTATACGTTGCATATTACAAGGGAAAAGGAAGCAGTTGTCACAAAACCAACAGACCCATCAACTCCGCTAACGGGTTCAGCACCAAAGCCAACTGACATGGAAACAGCATCAGGCCAACAGAAATCAGGACAAACGAAAACTAGCAGTGGTACTTATATGCAGACAACTGGGATCCAACAAACTGCTACTACGACCAAGGCGACACTTTCAGCCTTAACCGTGTCAACAGGTACATGGGATAGTGATTTTGAATCAGATGAATTTACCTATCACATTGCTGTATCTAGTGACGTGAATACCGTTACCATAAAACCTACAGCACAAAATAGTGGGTCATCTATTACAATTGAAGGAGGAACATCAAGAACTATTCCATTGGATGCTGACAACAAAACCATCATCTCAGTAGTAGTAAAATATGATAACTCTGATCGCAAAACCTATGTATTAGAATTTGACAAAACCTCATAAAAACTAAAACCCGTGCCAAGCGGGTTTTTATTTTTGAAAAATTAAGAATAAATTTTTTCCACATTTCTTTAGGATATGATATATTAATATTTAAATTTTAAAAATTGATCTAGTTGAGGGAAGGTGAAAAGATGGCAGCAGAAATAAACATGAATGACAGCAGTCTTCCATTACGTAGGGATGTCAAATTACTCGGTAATATGCTGGGTGAAATTCTAGTTGATTATGGTGGTCAGGAGCTTTTTGAAAAAGTCGAAAAAATTCGACTTATGTGTAAAACATTAAGAACTCATTTTGACCAAAAAGTATATAAAGCACTAAAGGAAGAGATTGAAACATTGGATCCACCTATGCGAAAACAAGTAGTACGAGCTTTTTCAATCTATTTCCATTTAATTAACGCTGCAGAACAGAATCATCGGATCCGCCGCCGCAGACAATATCAGCTTCAGGAGGATAAAATGGTCCAGCCTGGGTCCATTGAAAGTGCCATATTAGCATTAAGAGAAAATAAAGTTGACGAACCCATGATCCAAGAAGTATTGAACACAATATCTTTAGAACTGATCATAACGGCCCATCCTACTGAGGCAACTAAACGGTCCATATTGGAAATTCAACAAAGAATCGCTGATATTTTAAATAAACTGGATCATCCACTTTTATCAAATAGAGAACAAAAGAAACTAGAAGAAAGTTTATTTAACGAAATATCTATTTTATGGCAAACGGATGAATTACGGGAGAATAAGCCGACGGTCATGGACGAGGTCCGTAATGGTCTTTACTATTTCGATCAAACCTTGTTCGATGTTTTACCTGAAATCCATCAAGAGGTAGCTGATTGTTTGGAAAAATACTATCCAAACCAGTCATGGAATATTCCTAATTTACTTCGTTTCGGCTCTTGGATTGGCGGGGACCGTGATGGGAACCCAAATGTAACACACGATATAACTTGGGAAACTTTAACTCGTCAACGAAGATTAGTCTTAAAGAAATATAAAAAGGGATTAGTTGACCTGATGAAAAGATACAGTCACTCTTCTACAAGGGTAGAAGTTAGTAATGAACTGCTTGCTTTTTTACATGAAAACGAGGATCTTTACTTATCCGAGGATAAAAAGTGGCCGATTCAATCTGAAGTCTACCGCCGTGCCTTTGCCATTATTATTCAGCGGGTTCTTCAAGTTGGGGAATCTGAAAAAGGCTACCAGTCCTCCGAAGAGCTGTTGACAGACTTAAAAATAATCAAACAGAGTTTGAAACGTCATCATCCAGCAGCACATGAATTAAAAATCATTCAAAAACTAATTCGACAGGTACAACTATTCGGGTTTCATTTAGCCACACTCGACATTCGCAATCACAGTGGCGAACATGAGGCAGCCATAACAGAAATTCTTAGAAAGGTGCGCCTTTCTGAAAACTATGCGGCTCTGACAGAAGAGGAAAAGCTGCAGATTTTACAAAATATTCTTAAAGATCCTCGGCCTCTGCTCTTATTAAATGAGGACTATTCCCCTGAAACACAAGAAATGATTAAAGTGTTTAATATGATTAAAAGAGCTCATGATGAATTTGGAAAACGGTCCATTACCGTTTATCTTGTAAGTATGACAAAATCTCCAAGTGATTTATTAGAGGTTCTTGTCTTAGCTAAGGAAGCAGGATTATACCGACTCCACGCTGATGGTACATTGGAAAGCCATTTACATGTTGCACCGCTCTTAGAAACGATTGATGATTTATCAGCAGGTCCTAATATAATGGAAACACTTTTTCAAATGCCTGTTTATCGAAAGCATTTGGAAATCTTAGGAGACCAACAGGAAATAATGCTAGGGTATTCAGATGGAAGCAAAGATGGTGGAACATTAACAGCAAACTGGAAATTATATAAAGCGCAAATTGATATTCACAATATGGCGAAAAAATATCAATTGGGCTTAAAATTTTTCCATGGCCGCGGAGGTTCTTTAGGTCGAGGTGGCGGTTCACTTAATAGAAGTATTCTATCACAGCCAGTAGAAACGATTGGGGATGGAGTTAAAATTACGGAGCAAGGTGAAGTCCTATCCGCGAGGTATCTGCTTGAGGATATTGCTTATCGGAGCTTAGAACAGGCAACTTCTACACTTATTTTGGCTGCAGCGCATGTTTCAATGGAAGGTCCACATGGGCAGCTAAGAGAGCCGGCTTGGGAAGAGGCAATTGAGGAAATTTCGGGTGCTTCATTAGAGAAATATCAGTCTTTGGTTTTCCAGGATCCTGATTTTTTAACCTATTTCCACGAAGCTACTCCATTAAAAGAATTGGGAGCCCTTAACATTGGCTCAAGACCAATGAGCCGGAAAAGTCAAGGGAGATTTGAAGATTTGCGGGCCATTCCTTGGGTGTTCGCCTGGACACAAAGCCGTCAGTTAATACCAGCTTGGTATGCTGCCGGAACTGGATTAAAAACTTTTGCGCATAAAAGCAAAGAAAACTTAAAGATTCTACAGCAAATGTATGAAAAGTGGCCGTTTTTCCAATCTATCATTGATAATTTACAGATGGCATTAATGAAGGCGGATATTACGACTGCGAAGGAATATGTGACGCTGGTTAACGATCAAACAATTGCTAATCGAATTTTCACTAATATTTTTGAGGAATTTGAACGAACAAAAGCCATCCTCCTAGAAATTACCGAGGACAAAGAATTACTTGACCATACTCCAAACATCAAGGATTCGGTATTTAGAAGAAATCCTTATGTCGACCCGTTGAATTTCTTGCAAGTAGAATTAATTAAAGAACTCCGAAGCTGCGAAGAATTAAATGAAGAGCTGTTAACAGAGGTATTGCTAACTATTAGTGGTATCTCCGCAGGCTTACGAAATACAGGTTGATAGAAGTAGCCTCTGACCATTTTATTAATGGGTCAGGGGCTTTTTTTATTGAATTTTGAACATTTTGTGAATTCTTTAAAAATGAATGGCTATTCATTCATTTTTTCGCAAAATTCGACAAAAACCCTGAGATCTACCATGATATATTGAATCCAGAGAATCAACAAAGGGAAAAACTTGTTCATGAAATCAACAATATCGATGGAGGGATCGAAATGGCTATAAAAGAAAAAGTTGTTCAGGAGAAACAACAAGTTTTGGCAATGATTGATGTTTTAGCCAATAATGCTGCAAGAGCTCTCGAAGAATTCCGCTGCTACAACCAAGAAATGGTGGATGAAATTGTTAAAAGTATGGCTGTAACTGCTCTTGAGCATCATAAATATTTGGCGAAATTAGCAGTGCAGGAAACACAACGCGGTGTGTATGAAGATAAAGTGTTTAAGAATATGTTTGCAACAGAAATGATTTACAACAATATCCGAGATATGAAAACCGTGGGCGTGATTAGTGAAAACGAAAATGAAGGCATGGTGGAAATGGCTGAACCAGTTGGGGTGATTGCCGGTGTTATTCCAATTA
>NZ_JBALNY010000068.1:0-3843 GCF_036962145.1 Bacillus sp. JJ1764
CTACTATGCATATTAAAAGATTCAAAAGTTTGAAACAAAACCTTTCTAATTTCCTATAAAAATCTAGCCGTAATTGGAAAAACTCTATTATGATTTTAAACAAATGAATTTGTATTTATCGGAAATTCATTTGATTTGTCATATAACATATCGATAAAATCGATTTAATGACAATGAACAAATAGATAAATTGAATTTAAACTAGGTATAGCTCCATTTATAATGAGTAAGGTTATGATTATATTCTAATATACAGCTAAGGAGAAATTGCATATGAAAAAATGGCTTTCTATTCTCGTTCTTGCGATGCTTGTCTTTTCATTAGCCGCATGTGGCCAAAAAGATGAAAAGAAAAGTGAAGGTAAAAAAGAATCCACTCCAAAAACGGACGAGGTCTTCAAAATTGGAGCGATTCCTGACCAAAATGCAGCTGACCTTGATAAAGGAATGACAGCAACTGCTAAATATTTAAGTGAAAAAACAGGGTTAAAAGTTGAATTTGTCCCTTCTGTTGATTATTCAGCCTTGGTTACTGCTTTCCAACGCGGTGAAATTCATATGGCTTGGTTTGGCGGCTTAACGAGTGTTCAAGCAAGAAACCTGGTCCCAGATGCAGAATCGATTGTCCAACGTCCTCGCGACGCGGAATTCCATTCCGTATTTATTACTCAGGCAAATTCCAATATTACAAAATTGGCGGATTTAAAAGGTAAATCGTTTACCTTTGGTAGTGAAAGCTCCACCTCAGGCCACTTAATGCCACGCTACTACCTTACTGAAGCAGGTATTAATCCGGATCGTGACTTTGACGGTAAACCTAATTATTCTGGTTCCCATGATGCAACCTACAAATTAGTTGAATCCGGTGCATTTAAAGCAGGTGCTTTAAATGAAGCTGTATGGCAGGCTGCTGTTAAAGAAGGAAAAGTTGATGGTAATAAGGTGAAAGTATTTTATACCACACCAGCTTATTATGATTACAACTGGACTATAAACAGTAATGTTGAGGAAGTATTTGGAAAAGGCACAAAGAAAAAAGTAAAAGATGCTCTGTTATCAATCACCAGCGAGCAAACTGACATTGCAAATTTATTCCAAACCGATCAATTCGTGGAAACTAAAAATGCTAACTATAAAAAGATTGAAAAAGTTGCAAGAGATTTGAAGATTATTAAATAGAAGGATGAAGTTACAAATGTCTTCAAAAAATAGGATTGAAGCGAAAAACTTAACAAAACACTTTGAGCGGAAGATAGCTTTATCTTCCCTTTCTTTTTCTGTTAAACAGGGTGAATTGATCGCCTTAATTGGTCCAAGTGGTGCCGGAAAGACCACTCTACTGAATTCTATTGCCGGAATTGAACCCATCTCTAACGGAGAATTGCTAATTGATGGCTTCCCCCTTTCCTATTATAAAAAAGGAAAGATTTTCGCAAAAAAAGTGGGGGTTATTCGTCAACAATTCGACCTAATTGGTTCATTGGCTGTCATTCATAATGTATTAGCGGGAAAATTATCAGAATGGAGCACGATCAAATCATTATTTTCTTTGTTGGTTCCCCAGGAAAAAGAGACAGCATTAAAAGCCTTGCAACGAGTGGGATTACAAGGGAAAGAATACGAAATGACTTCCACCCTCTCTGGTGGAGAACAGCAAAGGGTTGCCATGGCCAGATTAATGGTTCAAAATCCGGAAATTATCTTAGCCGATGAACCTGTTGCTTCCCTTGATCCAGCGCGTTCTGAAGATATTTTAGCCATGCTGACTTCTATTGTAAAAGAGAAACAGCTGACCTTAATTACTAGCTTACATTCAGTGGAATATGCCAGAAAATATTTTACAAGAATTATCTCTATGAAGAACGGAGAAATTTTCTTTGATTTGCCAACGGAACAAGTAACTGATCATCTTTTGACACAGCTGTACCACATAAGAAGCGGTGTTAATGAATGAAATTAACTTCTGTTATACGACATCATAACCGCTTTTTACTTTCATTATTGCTAGTCGCCGTATTTGTGTGGAGTCTATTTTCAATAAAATGGAATTCAGATTTAGTCCATTCCGGTGGCATTCCAACCCTTTTACAAATCTTAAAAGGTCTTATTCATCCTGATTTAACCCTTGAAGTATTAGCACTTGGACTGAAATCTGCATGGATTACGCTTGCCTACGCAGTTACCGGAATGTCACTAGCAGTTGTTTATGCGTTTATCGTAGGTACTCTGGCTTCAGGGGTTATCACATCAACCAAAACTTCACGGATCGTATCAAAAATCTGCTTTAGGGGTATTTTAGGATTCACCCGATCCATTCATGAGCTGATCTGGGCATGGCTCTTTGTTGCGGCAATCGGTCTTTCTCCCTACGCGGCGATTTTCTCCCTGGCCATTCCCTATGGGGGAATCCTCGGGCGCATTTTTTCAGATATGTTGAATGATGTTCCTGATGAACCCATTAAATCCCTAAGATCCGCTGGGGCTTCTAAAATTCAAACGTTGATTTATGGATATTTTCCTTTAGTATGGGCTGATATCATCAGTTACACCATGTACCGATTTGAATGTTCCATTCGATCGTCTGCAATCATGAGCTTTGTCGGACTTGGCGGGCTCGGTTATCAAATACAACTGTCCCTCCGAGATTTAAAATATGACCGGGTATGGACCTTTGTCTTTTTCTTGATTGTCTTAGTCATTTTAGTAGATATTTGGAGTAATGTTGTTCGAACATCACTTATTGAACAAAGAAAACAACGCGGCTTCAGTTATACTTGGGGCTCAGCGATTTTTGCACTTTTATTAATCATTTGTTCCTGGTTGTTTATTTTATTGGGAGAACATGCACAATTCTTTGATTTATTTTCCGATAAAAATTATGAAGCAGCCAAACGGTTTTTTGAAGGTTTAATCGGTGTTAATAATCAGCAGCCCGCTTTTTTAGATAGAGAAAGTTGGTCTGCTGCATTAAATCTTACTCTGGAAACATTGGAAATGAGTGTCATGGCCATCGGCTTCTCCACCATTGCAGCATTTCTTACCGTTATCCCGGCAGCCAGAAACATTGCCAACGGACAATTGACTGGTGATAAGAAATGGTACAATTGGATTTTATATGGAATGGTTCGAATAATGTATATTTTCTCCAGGTCGGTACCCGAGCTTGTTTGGGCGATGATGATCATATTTATTTTTAAACCAGGGCTGTTACCGGGTGCCATTGCCCTTGCCTTGCATAACTTTGGCATTCTCGGCAAGCTGTGGGCAGAAGTCATTGAGGATATGGATGCACAACCCATTCGCAATTTAGCTTCGGCCGGGGCTTCCAAACTGGCGGTTCTGTTTTATGGGATCCTCCCCACCGTTTTACCAAGATTTCTGACTTATATTCTTTATCGGTGGGAAGTCATCATGAGAACAACCATAGTGGTTGGTTTTGTTGGTGCAGGAGGTTTGGGAATGGAATTTAAACTGGCAATGAGTTTTTTCCATTACACAGAAATCACTTTGTTGCTCCTTTGTTATATGGTTCTCGTGATAATTGCCGATTTTGCCTCGGAAAGCACGAGAAAGGCTGTCCGATAAAAAAAGTACTAATCAATTCATGGTCTTAATTAACGATTCAGTCTTGTTAACCGTATTAGAATTCAATAATGAGTTCTAATGCGGTTTTTTGTTGCTACAATTTGATGCGCAGCTAGAAATATGCAATATTATGGAAGATGAAAGACAATACATAAGCCATGAAATTGAAAAAGCGTCATTCATCTCGGGGATGAAGGACATTTCTTGATTAATCAACTGAGGAAAGTGGTTTTCATATTGGGGATGAAGGACTTTTCT
>NZ_JBALNY010000068.1:3898-8441 GCF_036962145.1 Bacillus sp. JJ1764
GGGATGAAGGAGATTTCTTGATTGCTCACCTAAAAAAGTGATTTTCATCTTGGGGATGAACGACATTTCTCATTTGCTCAACAAGAAAAGTGTCATTCATCTTGGGGATGAACGACATTTCTTGATTGATCAACTTTAAAAGTGGCTTTCATCTTGGGGATGAAGGACATTTCTTGATTGCTCACCTAAAAAAGTGGTTTTCATCTTGGGGATGAAGGAGATTTCTCATTTGCTCAACAAGGAAAGTGTCATTCATCGAGTTCTTTTTATAAATTCGAACATATAACCTTCTCATTCAATTTCAAAAGAACTCTTTATTCCTCACGTTTTGAAATACAGCAAAGTAAGTCAACAATTGTGTTAGCACTGGTTCCATCATTCCCCTTGTTCGCAGCAAATTCCGTTACTTCCATCCCTTTTACCCTAGGATCACTAAGAATGATGGAAAGTAATTCTTTAGCGTGTTGAAAAGATAAACCTGCCATATTTGGAGAATAAGCGGATGGCATGATGGATTGATCTAAAAGATCGACATCGAAATGGACAAGAATTTTCGCATCTGGTGACATTTCATGTAAAAGGGCAATCACTGGTTCCATATTAGTATGTTCTAGAATCGGAACCACTTTGAAACCATAATGATTTTGTGTGTTTGAGTTAGCTCCAATGATTGATACATCGGAAACCTTAACCGGCTCCTCCTTCCACCATACTTTTCGATCCTGAGTTAAGAACCAAAGACCCATACCTGCAGCTCCTACACAACGGTCCCCGTTAGGTTCAATGCTATCGATATGAGTATCCAAAACTAAAAGATGGCATTTATCGCCAAATACTTTTTGAAAAGCTGTAAACGTCCCTACCTCAATACTGCAATCCCCGCCTAAAATTATTGAAAAAAAGTCGGGATCAAAAATCTCATCTGATTTTTCTACGATGGCATCCCAAACCATTCTTGGAGCTGGCCAATTTCTTATCGGTTCAACATTATGTCTAGGGAGATTACTAAAATCACCAATATCGCCCATATTTTGAACCTGTAATCCTCTTTCTTCTAATTTACCCACTAAATTTTTCTTCAATAAAACCTCTGGAGCCAATTCGGTACCTTTATATAGGGCACCGGCATTGCTGGGAATGGAAAATATATTTATTTTCAAAATTATCACCTCATATCTAATTGCTATATAAAAAGTATATAATTGCTAGCAAATTGATATATCCTTAATATATTAAACTAGCTGGGTCTTTTATCAAGACTTGTCGGTTGTTGCGCCTTTCTTACCAATTTCCCACCATCAAAATGACGCCCAAATGTGGTAACAATTTCGGTAGCTTCTTCATAAGTAAGAGTGCGGACATCTGCTTTCCATGTTAGAAAAAAGAATTGAACCTTACCACTATGAGCATGTTTATCATACCAACTTTTTTAAAAAATTTTGAATACAAATTTAATTTTTTAAGGATTTATTACCTGAACACTACTTGCAGGTTGCATAGATTTACCAGACTAGGTGATAATTGTAGTTGGACTAATGAATTAAGTACATAATGATATGGAAGAATTCTGGAGGTGTGAGAACCCTTGCAAACAAAAACTGCTTTACCCATCCTTTTTGTTGTCATGTTTTTGGTAATGGTAGGGTTTGGAATTATTATTCCTGTCTTACCATTTTATGCGGAGCAAATGGGAGCAAATCCAACTGAACTTGGTTTATTAATGTCGATATATTCGTTAATGCAATTGATTTTTGCGCCAATCTGGGGTCGGGTTTCTGATCGCATTGGTAGAAAGCCCGTAATGATGATGGGAATTGCCGGACTATGTTTATCTTTTTTTATTCAAGCTATTTCAACGCAGCTTTGGATGCTATTTGCAGCAAGAACAATCGGAGGGATCCTATCCTCAGCGAATATGCCAACCGCAATGGCGTATGTAGCAGACATTACAACGGATGAAAATCGTGCTAAAGGGATGGGAATTGTTGGTGCTGCTACAGGTCTTGGTTTTGTTTTTGGTCCTGCCATCGGGGGGATTTTCTCTAAGATCAATCTGAATATGCCGTTCTTTCTTGCTAGTGCTTCTTCCTTTTTAACATTGGTTCTTGTATTTATTCTTTTGAAAGAAACTAAAGAAAAAACTAGTGGGGAATCCCTTAAAAATAATTCTATTTGGAAAGCGTTTAATCGTCATGTTTCGGTTTTATTTTTTGTTCAACTATTAATATCCTTGTCTCTATCGGGTCTAGAAGCTACCTTTGCCTATTTTGCCTCGAAACGAGCCGGTCTCAGCCCTTCTCAGCTTGGCTATATTTTTATGACTATGGGTTTTGGAAGCGCTTTGGTACAAGGTGGTTTAGTGGGGAGATTTACAAAAAAATATGGAGAAAGAGCCGTAATCCTTGGTGGCATGGTGGTGTCAGCGTTTGGATTTGGCCTCATTCTCCTAGTGCATAGTTTTACAACTGCGGCCATTTTTTTAACGATATTTGGACTTGGTAATGGTGTGATTCGACCAAGTGTTTCATCATTATTAACCAAAACAACAACCTCCGGCCATGGTAGTGCAACCGGGCTTCTTTCATCTTTTGACTCGTTGGGTCGGATCATTGGGCCGCCACTTGGCGGATGGCTTTTTTCACTTTCAGTCGGACTTCCCTATATTTCAGGAACCATCATTACGATCATAGCATTTATACTATTTCTGCGGTTCCGTTCCCAAAGTCATGTAACAAATTCAATGGAGCATTAGTTGTCATACCCGGCTCGGACATGCATAAAATGGGTTATAAGGATTCATTGATAAGGAGACGAGCCGATGAAACGAAGAACCTATATTAGTGCCGTTTTATTACTATCTACCCTAGTATTAGTGGCTTATCTTGATTCGCCATACTCAATATTGAATAAAAATTATTCCTATACTGCCGGTCAACCGGCAACAGTTGAAGCTGTTAATACAGAACCCCCAACGGATTTACCGGAATTAATGGAAAAGAAGGTTAAGAGTGAGAAAGTAGGCGACTATATAGTCGAAACCTATGAGGAATACGAAATCCATCGGGATAAAGATGGAAAAATCATTGATCATGAGCCAACAGGTAAAACTGAAACACTTCGCTATTGGAATTACAATCAAAAAACAAAAAAAGACCAATAAAAATACTCCCATGTTGCTTGGGAGTATTTTTATAAATTACGCTTTAAAGCTATTTCTAATTGTTTCAGCACTACGTGTTAATTCATCCATATATTGCGCAATTTGACCATTATCCTCACTAATGGATTGAATTGTGTTGCTCATTTGTTGCAGTCCTGCAGAGGCCTCTTCAATTACAGCTGCCAATTCAGTGGTGGACGATTCAACAACCTGTGTTTTTGTGTTTACATCATTCATTAGTTTTTCATAATTGGCAATTTTGATATTTAATTGATCAACCGTCTGGTTTAGCTGGCCAAAGTAATTTGATACTTCATTTGTTGCGGTAACACTTTCATCCAACTTCTCGGCACTTTTGGTCATATTTTCCCATGCAAGCAGATTTGTTTCGATGACGTCCGCAAGGTTTTCAGTGATATTTTTAGTAGTAGTATTTGTTGTTTCAGCGAGTTTCCTAATTTCCTCAGCAACTACAGAGAATCCTCTTCCAGCCTCTCCGGCACGAGCTGCCTCAATACTGGCATTTAATGCAAGGAGATTCGTTTGATCTGTGATCCCTTTTATAATTCCAGCAAAATCATTTGTTTCTCGAATTTTTTCGGAAAGAGATTCAAAATTCTGGTTTAACTGATTCACCAATTGTTTTAATTCAGCCATATCCTTATTTAAGCTGTCGATTTTTTCTAGCCCGTTATTGGCTATCACTTTTGTATTTTTTGAATCAGCGTATAATTCTCTTGTCACATCTTCCATCGTATTGACTGCTTGAACAGTGGTACGAGCACTATCTGCGATATTTGAAACCTGATTGCTTTGTACCTGACTTCCGGCAGCAACCTCTTGAATTGAATATTTCATTTCTTGCTGGAGATTCACATGCTGCTGGATTTGGTTGTTTACTTTATTGATTTGTTCTACGATACTTGAAATCTCTCGCTCTAAAATAGCACTCTGGTTTTGTTTTTCATCGGAATTCTTTTCAGAATCCAAGAGCAGCGTATTAACGGTGTTTTGTTGTTCACCATTTATTTTGATTAATAAAAAGAGAGAAACTCCTGATAAAATATATGTTAATATTCCAGATGAAAATGCTTCTTTCGCAGCCTGGTCTACAGCAAACAGGTAATTTAAAACAAATAATACCAATCCTACACCAAAACCAACTAAAAATATCCTGCTATTAAATGGCGTGGCTATAAAAACTAGTAAAAACGTAAGAACTTGAAAATTTGTAATCGTTCCTCCGCCAGTTACTAATTGAAATGAAATAAAAATATAAACTAATACTAAACTTAAGTATGGAAAGAGTGATTCCTTTTTAACTAAATATCTAAACGAAACATACAATGCAACAAATAAAACAATTTCACTGCTATAGAGTAT
>NZ_JBALNY010000007.1:0-12086 GCF_036962145.1 Bacillus sp. JJ1764
TGGAGTGGAAATCAACAGGCAAGTTTAACAAAGCCTATAGTAAAAATCATGTCAATACGTAAATCTATTAATTAAGTTTTACATTTACCCTACAAGTGCATATATGCCGACTTATGGAAGGGAGTCAAATGAACAATGTCAAAAATACTAAATAATTCACCAGAATCCATTTATCAAACCTTACTGCGTTTTTGCCAGATTAAGAGTGTCACTGACTCGGCAGGGGAAAAAGAGGCACCGTTGTTTTTATTTGAAGAATTAAAGCAATGGCCATATTTTCAAGAGCACCCGGAAGATCTCTTTATTCAGCCCATTCGGGAAGATCGTTTAGGCCGATCTAATCTTTGTGCTTGGGTGAAGCCTAAAAAGAAAACGAATAGAACCATTATCTTAATGGGGCACTTTGATGTAGTGGATACTGATGTGTGCGGTCATTTACGAGAAGAGGCGTTTGACCCTGAAACTTATACAAATTTAATGAAGGATGAAATGATTGCAACTGAGGCAAGAGAGGACCTAGATTCGGGGGAATGGCTCTTTGGCCGTGGGACAGCAGATATGAAATCGGGTCTAGTCGTTCAAGCTGCTGTATTGTCTGAATTTGCAGTAAAGTTGGAGCAACTGGAAGTCAACTTGCTTTATCTAGCCGTAGCAGATGAAGAGAATAATGCATCTGGCATCCATGAGGCAGTCCACTATCTGGCTGAACTAAAGAAGCAAGGGTATGAGTTTATTTGCTGTATAGACAGTGAACCAAGTATTACCCAGGAGAATAAAAATCATGGGTGGGTTCATCTTGGAACAGTTGGTATGTATACACCATTTTCGTTTGTAATTGGAAGGGAGACTCATGTTGGAGAATACTTTGAAGGGATCCCTGCATCCCTAATTGCTTTTCAACTTGGGAATATTTTGGAAGGGAGTGGGAAGTTTGCTGATGTATTTAAGAATGTAACCTATCCACCGTTAACTTGCCTTAGGGTATATGACTTAAAACCGACTTATTCGGTAACTATAATCGAACGTGTGGCAATGTATTATAATTGTTTATTTGTCACCAAGACCCCTTTGGAGATCCTCGAATTAATAAAGGCTGCAGCTAATGAAGCTTTAGAGAAATCCCTGGCTGTTTATCAACAAAATTGGCAAGAACAGCAAACTCGCACGAAACAGAAAAAGTTTACCACCCGTGTTCTTGAATTTAGCGAATTGCTTCATCTGGCAGAACAGAAAACTGGGGATTCAGCTCAACACATTACTTCTTCATTTCTAGAAGGGCTGTCTCAAGAACTTGAACTTCAGGACCGTGGTATGAAACTAATCAATCACCTTGTTGACATAACAGGGCTAAAAGGTCCAACAGTTATTATAGGCTTTCTTCCTCCATATTGCCCTTCTGGATTTAATGAAAGAATAGCAGCAAATGAAATTAAAATTGTCAGAGCGGCTGAAAGAATAGTAGAACTCGCACATTCTCAATATAATATGTCAATTTCAATTGGTGAAGTATATGAGGGCATCTCAGATTTAAGTGAATTTGGCTTTAAGGGTACAAAGGAAGATATGGAAGTATTATCGTCAAACTTTGCCGGCTGGGGTGTGGACTTCGTATACCCATTCGAACAATCCAGGTTTTTAAATATTCCTATCGTTAATTTGGGCCCAATCGGCAAAGACGCTCATAAAAAGACAGAACGGCTTTATTTACCTTATACGCTAAACACTCTGCCAAATTTATTAAAAGAATTAATCAATAATCTTTCAAACTAAAAAATCATTTTAAAAATCCAGTAAGTCAGGCACACCTGATTTCATTATTTCAACATGAATTTTTTGAACAATTATTGAAGAAATTAAGGCAGAAAAATGACAAAGTAATAAGTCATACCTATTACGTATTGCTAATAAAAATAAATATATTATTATAAAGGTAGAGTTACTTGATAAACGTATTAACCGAGGTAACTCATAAGGGTCCTTATTTAACAAATTCTTTTCTTCTAAAAAAATGATAGCGCAATTAACTCGGGGAGGTGATTCGGTACGTAGGCTGGAAATCATTCACATTATGATGTCGTTTACCGGAATAACGAAATCTCAAGATAAAAACAATTAATGGATAGTAGTTTTTGTAATTGTTTTCTACATAATGGGAGATGTTGATCATGTCTCAAGAAAACTAAAAAGAAATCCTTGATAAATTTATAAATAACACCATTTACACTCTATGCTGTCATTTTATAGATCTTGTACCTGCATCAGTAGCAATAGAATGGTTCTTTTTGCTTAGGTTCCAGGGTAGGAAGTTAATTAATTAATTAAGGAGGTTAAATATTATGTTAGCTACATTGGCACGGGTGGAATTAGAAACAGTAACTCCCAAGAGCGAAGGATTCAAAATGCCTGGGGAATACGAGTTGCATGAAGGCTGCTGGATGATCTGGCCAGAAAGAGGTGACAACTGGCGGTATGGTGGCTATTATGCCCAAAAAGCTTTTGTTGAAGTGGCCAAGGCTATTTCCAGATTTGAAAAAGTGACGATGTGTGTTTCTCCTGAAAATTGGCAGGTTGCACGTGGAATGCTTCCTGAACATATCCGTGTCATTGAAATGACTAATAATGATTCATGGATGCGTGATGTTGGGCCTTCTTTCGTAGTTAACAATGGTGGTGAAATTAGAGGGGTTAGCTGGGATTTCAATGCTTGGGGTGGCTTAAGAGGGGGATTATATTTTCCTTGGGATCAGGATGATTTAGTTGCTGCAAAAGTGTGTGATATTGAAGGGAAAGCCCTTTATTATGCACCATTTGTTTTAGAAGGAGGATCTATCCACGTTGATGGAGAGGGAACTTGTATTACGACTGAGGAATGTTTGTTGAATCCAAATCGCAACCCTGATCTGACAAAAGAACAAATCGAATATTTATTAGAGGAGTTTTTAGGTGTCGAAAAAGTCATCTGGATTCCACGTGGAGTCTACAATGATGAGACTAATGGACATGTTGATAATCTTCTTTGTTATGTTCGTCCTGGTGAAGTAGCACTAACATGGACAGATGATATTAATGATCCACAATATGCCATTTCACGAGAAGCATACGATGTATTGGCCAATACTACAGATGCAAAAGGCCGTAGACTTAAAATTCATACAATCTATCAACCAAACCCAATAATTATTACGCCTGAAGAAGCAGAAGGTGTACATCCAATGGATGGAACGATGCCACGCCAAGCAGGGGATCGTTTAGCAGGTTCATATATTAACCATTATATCGCAAATGGTGGAGTGGTCATGCCATTATTTAATGATCCTCATGATGAGCTCGCAATGACAAAACTACAAGAAATATATCCTGATAGAGAGATAGTCGGAGTTTACGCTCGAGAAATTATTTTGGGAGGTGGAAATATTCACTGCATTACGCAACAGCAGCCAAAAGGAAGAATATAAAATTTTCCAACCTATACTAATTATTCGTTTTCCAAAGAAAACATACCAAATAAAAAGAGGCGATTAAAATGAAAAGACAAAAAGTTGTTATAGCATTAGGTGGTAACGCCATTCAGTCAGGAGATGCTACTGCCGAGGCCCAGCAAAAAGCATTAGAAAAAACTGCAACGCAATTGGTAGATCTTATTGAAAATGGTATTGATATCATTATATCTCATGGTAATGGTCCTCAAGTAGGGAATATTTTATTGCAGCAAAAGGCAGCAGATTCAGAAAAAAACCCTGCAATGCCACTAGATACTTGTGGGGCAATGACTCAAGGAATGATTGGGTACTGGATGCAAAATGCGATGGACAAGGCTCTTAAAGAAAAAGGGATTGCTCGGAATGTTGTAACGGTTGTAACAAGAGTCCTAGTGGATAAAAATGATTCTGCGTTTGTCCTCCCTTCTAAACCGATAGGACCTTTCTATTCAGAAGCGGAAGCTAGGAAAATTATGGAGGAAACAAATACTTGCTTTAAAGAGGATTCTGGTCGTGGTTGGAGAAGGGTAGTTCCATCACCAAAACCAGTCAGTATAAAGGAGTACGAAGTCATTAATTCCCTAGTTGATCAAGGAAATATTGTCATTTCTGTTGGCGGAGGCGGAATTCCAGTGGTAGAAACAGAGAAGGGATTGCTTGGAGTTGAAGCTGTCATCGATAAAGATTTTGCTTCACAGAAGCTTGCTGAGCTTGTCGATGCAGATGCATTAATCATCCTTACTGGGGTTGATCACGTTTTCATTGATTTTAATAAACCAACTCAAAAGAAATTAGAAGAAATTAGTGTAGATGAATTAAAAAGTTATATTGAAAATGGACATTTCGCTGCGGGAAGCATGCTTCCAAAGGTAGAAGCAGCTATTAGCTTTGCAGAAACCAGCCCGGAAAGAAAAACAATCATTACCTCACTTGACAAAGCACTACAAGCAATCGAAGGTAAAGCTGGGACAGTTGTCTCGTTAAAGGGCGCTCCAGTTCTAGCATAAGATATAGATATAAAGAACTTACAAGTTTATCTTGTAGGTTTTTTTTATGAACATTACGTGACTGAAAAACGACAAAAAAACAAAATAGTAATAAGTAATACCTATCATGTATTGTTTAAAGAAGCGGGTGTATTATCATATAAATAGAGAGCTTTATAAAGTGAAATGAATCAATATTCTTTGGCTTACTACTTACATGAACGATAAGGCACAAAGGTATTCCTCAAGAAAATGTGAGTGCATTACGCAAAACTCAGGAGGTTGAAAATTATGTCAAAGATTCGCCATTTTATTGACACCCAGGAATTTTCAAAGGAAGAATTACTGCAGATTTTTGATTTGATGAGTACTTTGAAGGAATCCAGAAAGCAGGGGGCTATTCCACAATTGTTGCGAAACAAATCGTTAGCCATGATCTTTGAAGAACCTTCAACACGTACACGAGTTTCTTTTGAGACAGCTATGACCCTTTTAGGAGGACATGCTCTCTATTTAAAACCGGGGGAAATTCATCTAGGAGTAAGGGAATCACTATTTGATACAGCTAAGGTGTTATCACGAATGGCAGATGTCATCATGGCCAGAACCCTACTTCATAAAACGATTACTGATTTAGCCGAGTTTGCAGATGTCCCCGTAATAAATGGATTAACAGATTATAACCATCCTACGCAGGTAATAGCTGATGTATTTACAATGATAGAGCACATGCCATTTGGAAAAGGACTTGAGGATATAAAAGTAGTTTTCATTGGTGACCGGACTAATGTCTGCAGTTCACTTATGCATATGACAACAAAAATGGGTATGCACTTTACTCAAATTGCCCCAGTAAAATATCAAGCACCAGGAGAATGGGTAAGAATTGCAGAGAGCAACATTAGAGAAAATGGTGGATCTTTAACCATTACAGATAACATGAATGCGGTAGAGGACGCTGATTTTATCTATACCGATTTATGGTGGTGGGTTGATCAGGAGGATGAAGCTGAAGAAAGGGTTGCCGCTTTCAAGCCAACCTATCAAGTCACAAGTGCAGTAATGGAAATGGCCGGAAAACAGGCCAAGTTTATGCATTGCCTGCCAGCATCGAGGAATGTAGAAGTACTGGATGAGGTGATTGATTCCCCTGCTTCTATTGTTTTTGATGAGGCTGAAAACCGTTTAACTGCACAAATGGGCTTGCTCGTCTATTTAACTTTCCCAACGGTTAGAGTAGGAACAAAAGAGGAAGAAGAAAAATACCATGAAAAAATAGAACAGATATTGAACAGGGAACTCATTATGATGTAATCAAAATCAAGATTAACCGTGTGACAACGATTATAAAAAGTTGTGATCACAAGTACATAAAATTGAAACAACTACTATTTGAAGCTGAAAAACTATTCAAATGCAAATTCCTTAGATTTGCAGGATAGATTATTCTAGGTGGAGACAATATTCACTTTATTACCAGCAGCAGCCTAAGAAACGTCCGTAAAGGATTGGTTAAAATGGACTTATTGATCAAAGTTGATAATGAACAGCTATTTGAAAAGGTAAAAAGAGCTGTCATACAGCTAATATCCCAATTGTCGCTTACAAATAAAGATCGGCTTCCACCTGAAGCTGATTTAGCTTCCCAACTAGGGGTGAGTAGAACTGTAATAAGGGATGTACTTTCAGATCTGGAATCAAAGGGATTTATCAGCAGAAGACGAGGAATTGGAACAATCATCAACCATCATGTACTTGAAGCAACGGCCCGTTTGGATATAGACCAAGAAATAAAGGAAATTTTGGCCAAGACAGGCTATCAACCATCTGTGGAACAGATCCATTATGAAAAAACAGAAGCTGATGAGTGGGTTGCTGAACTGTTACATCTTAATCCTGGCGAAGAAATTTTACGGGTTGAAAAGGTGATATGTGCTGATGGAGTTCCTGCTGTACACATCATTGATAAGATTCCCGTGAAAATTATTCGTGGATCCTACAGTATGAAAGATTTTGAGGATTCCATTTTTGATTTCTTAAAAGAGAAATGCTCTGATCGAATTGAAACAGATCTTTCTAGGATTAAACCTGTAAAAGCAGATAACAAATTAGCCAATATTTTTCGGATCGTGGAAGGCGAAATGCTTCTGTTTTTAGATGAGGTCGGGTATTGCGCAGGAAATTATCCTGTTTTATGGTCACAAGAATATTTCAATCCAGATTTATTTGATTTTGTGGTGTTCCGCAGAAAACTATAGCTACTTTTTTAGACTTACTCACAAGGTAAGTCTTTTTTCTTTTATTGAAATCGAATATAATTAAATCCAATGTAGGTAGGTTGTTAGTTGACTTGCAAATCTGAAAAAAATCTATTATGATAAATTGGATTTTATTTCTTATTATATTATGATTATAATCATGGGCCACTTAAAGTGAAATAAGAGAAACATCCATAAAAGGATTGATTATCGTGGATAAAGGGATTTTTATAAAAATTGATAATGAACAACTTTTTCAAAAAGTAAAAAGAGCAGTTATTCAGCTAATTAAACAATTATCGGAAAGTCAGCAAGACAGACTACCTCCAGAAGCTGACCTGGCTGCAAATTTGGGAGTGAGCAGAACGGTAGTAAGGGATGTTCTTTCTGATTTGGAATCGAAAGGCTTTATTAGCAGGCGTCGAGGCATTGGAACGATTATTAATAAACATGTACTTGAAGCAACTGCACGGCTTGACATTGATCAAGAGATTTTAGAAGTTTTGGTTCAGAAGGGATACACGCCTTCGGTTGAAGGAATCCACTTCGAGAGAAAACTTGCAGATGAAAAGGTATCAGAGTTGCTTCGTCTCAATCCAGATGAAGAAATCTTACAGGTAGAAAGTATTATATGTGCAGATGGAATTCCTGCGGTACATATTATTGATAAAATACCGGTTAAACTTATTCGGGCTCCATATGATATTCGCGATTTTGAAGGATCCATTTTTGAATTCATGAAGGAAAAATGTTCTGACCAAATTGAATCTGATTTATCACATGTTAAACCGGTAAAAGCAGACGACTCGTTGGCGAATATTTTTCAAATAAATGAGGGTGATGTCCTTCTTTTCTTGGATGAGGTGGGTTACAGTGCTGGTAACTTCCCTATTCTATGGTCGCAAGAATTCTTTAATCCGGAAATTTTTGATTTTAAAGTATTTAGAAGAAAATTATAAAGGTATAGGGTGCAATAGTCGGTATATATACGTGGCTATTGCTTTTTTTATTATCATGATAAGTTTTTTTTGATATTGATTATTTGATGGAAAATTCAGATAATAGTATAATGTAGGTTGAAAAAATAGAGGAGAAGGAGTCGAGTGGAGAATGGAAAATACGAGTGTAGCAAGTAAAGGGTATTTTGGTGAATTTGGCGGAAGTTTTGTCCCCGAAGAATTGCAGACCGTGTTAGATGAGTTGGAGGAACAATTTTTAAAATATAAAGATGACCCGGATTTCATAAATGAGTATAAATATTATCTAAAAGAGTATATCGGTAGAGAAAACCCGTTAACGTTTGCGCAAAATTTAACAAAGAAAGTAAATGGAGCAAAGATCTATTTAAAGCGTGAAGATTTGAATCATACTGGTGCACATAAAATTAATAATGCCCTTGGGCAGATTTTATTAGCAAAACGGATGGGAGCCAAGCGGATCATTGCGGAAACGGGAGCAGGACAACATGGTGTAGCAACTGCTACCGCTTGCGCTATGTTTGGAATGGAATGTGTCATTTATATGGGCAAGCTGGATACAGAACGTCAAGCATTGAATGTATTTAGAATGGAGCTGCTTGGTGCAAAGGTGGTCCCGGTCTCAAAAGGGCAGGGACGATTGAAAGATGCAGTAGATGAGGCATTGGGTGATTTGGTGCAAAACTATACCAATACGTTCTATTTGCTTGGATCTGCTGTTGGACCACATCCATATCCAACAATGGTAAAACATTTTCAATCTATCATTAGTGAGGAATCGAAAAGACAAATCATAGAAAAAGAAGGAAAACTGCCAACAGCTATAATTGCATGCGCTGGTGGCGGCAGTAATGCAATTGGAGCCTTTGCACATTATATCGATGAAAAAAATGTACGCTTAATTGGGGTAGAACCAGCAGAAGCTCCTACATTGACAGAAGGTGTTCCGGCTGTAATTCATGGATTTAAATGCATTACCTTATTAGATGAAAACGGTGAGCCTAAACCAACGTACTCCATCGCGGCAGGTCTAGATTATCCGGGGATTGGTCCGGAGCATAGTTTCTTAAAAACCAGTGGTAGAGCAGACTATGTAACCATTACTGGTCAAGAAGCATTAGAAGCGTTTCAGTTACTTAGTAAAACAGAAGGTATTATTCCTGCACTTGAAAGCTCTCATGCCGTTGCCTATGCAATCAAATTGGCGAAGGAATTATCAAAGGATGATCTATTGATTGTAAACCTTTCTGGACGCGGCGATAAGGATGTCGAACAGGTTTTTGACATGATCAATAAGTAATTTATGTTTTAAGGACGATTCTTATAAAGGAGTCGTCTCTTTTTGCCAAATAGTGAACATTTTAAGAAATAATGGAAACAACCTTGAAATGCCCCCATAAACCATGAGATGGTTTTATCAAGAAAAACTACTTGGTGGGATCTGAAATGATTAAGAAAAGAATTCGTCATATCGGGCGCTCTCGTGATATTGTCTATGCTTTTACCCGCCATGGATTTGGGTATATCATGAAGGAATTGGGAATTCTCGATATTTTGTCTGTGCCTAGAAGGCTCTTTGTGGAAGGCAATAAAACAATTGCGAACAAATCTACGGGTGAAAGAATTAGATTATTTTTGGAGGAACTTGGTCCAACCTTTATAAAAATCGGGCAGATCGCCAGCACACGACCTGATATTATACCTGAAGATATTATTAAGGAGTTAATTAAACTTCAAGATCAAGTTCCACCCTTTTCATTTAATGAGGTAAAAGAGATTATTGAAGCAGAATTAGCTGATACTTTGGAGAGTTCTTTTGCAGAATTTGATGAGACTCCGATTGCAGCAGCTTCAATAGGACAGGTACATTATGGGGTACTCGTTACGGGAGAAAAGGTAGCTGTTAAAGTACAACGCCCAAATATTAAAAGTTTGATTGAAACGGATTTAGAGATTCTTTTTGAGTTGGCTAGACTTGCAGAGGCAAGGATTGAGTGGGCAAGAAGGTATCAGGTCCGAGAGGTTATTGAAGAATTGGCCAGATCCATTAGACAGGAACTGGATTATGAAAATGAAGCCAGAAATTGCGAAAAAATTGCAACCCAATTTAAAGATGATCCCAAGATATTTATTCCAAAAATATATTGGGAATGCACAACATCTAAGGTTTTAACGATGGAATTTGTTTCAGGAATAAAACTAAATGAAACTGAACAGCTGCTTCAAGCAGGTTATGACAATAAAAAACTCGGTGAAGCAGTAGTTAATGCAATTCTAAAGCAAATATTAATGGATGGTTTTTTTCATGGAGATCCCCATCCGGGTAATATCCTTGCTATGCCGGATGAAGTGATTGCATTTATGGATTTTGGCATTGTCGGACGCCTCAGTAAAGAAATGAGAAATAATGTTGCCTCATTTGTGATTGCGATGATGAATCAGAGTACTACTGAAGTCATTCGGGCTATCACCAGCATGGGGTTGGTTCCAGAAGATGTGAATATGAAGAAATTGGAAGAAGATGCGGATCACCTTCGGGAGAAATACAGTAACGTTCCCTTTAGTGACATGAGCATTGGAGAGGCGATAAATGAATTGTTTTCAGTAGCCTATCACCATAAGATAAAAATGCCGACAGATTTAACCATTATGGGTAAAACACTGTTGACCATCGAGGGAGTTGTTGAGAAGCTGGATCCTGAATTAAGTATCATAAAAATTGCCCAACCGTTTGGTCAGAGATTATTACTGGAGCGAATGAATCCTAAAAACATGGCGGAAAAAATGCGCAATCAGGTGAATGATTATGGGGAAATCATAAACGAATTACCCAAAACGATCAAGGAAATTACCTCTATCATGAAAAAGGGTAAAATGAAAATAGATTTATCAACTCCTGAGGCAGACATGCTTTTGAAAAGGCTAAACCGCACCAGTAACAGAATATCCTTTAGTAGTATCCTGCTATCCTTTTGCATATTACTGGCTGGTATCATAATTGGGACTTCACTCTCAGGAAAGTCAGCACCATTGTTAACTAAGATTCCTATAGTCGAAATGGGACTAGGCATTGCCACAACTCTCTTTCTTTGGCTGCTTTTTTCGATATTTAAATCTGGAAGATTTTAAAAAGTCTCTGACACGGAAATCCATGTGTAGAAAAATGCCCGATCACATCCAATCGGGCATTTTTAATAGGTTTGTCATGAAATGATTATCGCTGCTTGTTTAAGAATTCCAGCACCTTTTGATTAGCCAAATCTATGGCCTCTGTAACGTAAATATGTCCTGCCCCTTGAATGGTAAGAAACTCAGCATTCGGAATTTTTTCAGCTAAAACAACGCCATTTTCATATGGGACTAATTTATCCTCATTTCCGTGAATGATTAAAGTAGGTTTTTGAATCGTGTTGATTTCTTCGGAAGTATCATGTCCGATACAAGCTTGAAGCTGCAGCACATAGGCATGTGGAAGGATAGGTTGTTCAATTCTCTTTTCAATATCTTCGGCAATTAGCTGTCGGTGATTTTCTATGAAGGATTGGCTGTATAAAATGGGTGCAGTGGCCCAGGCCATTTCTTCAGGAGTTGCTGTAGAAGATGCCCTTGACATCATTAACATCGAAACATCAGCTCCCGGTTGAACATGTGTTGCTCCACCGGAAGTCGTGCACCCTAATATCAAAGATTTGACTCGATTCGGGTACTTGAGTGCAAATCTTTGAGCAATCATTCCTCCCATAGAAATACCATATACATGTGCAGACTCAACACCTACAGCATCCAGAACAGCTCTAGTATCCTCTGCCATCAGCTCGATTGAATATGGCGTGTTTGGCTTCCCGCTCTGTCCAACACCACGATTATCAAAAATAATAACCTGATAATGTTCACTCAGAACAGGCACCGACCTAAACCAAGACCTTGAACTAAGTGATAAACCCATAATCAATAATAACGGTTCACCTTCACCATGCACCTCATAATAAAGATCAATCCCATTAGCCTTCGTAACAGGCATCCCATCACAACTCCTCATTTACCAATATTAGTAGATTATATGAACTAGCTTGAACACGAAGAACCAAATAAATAGAAAACCAAACTAGCAGACAAAATCATAAGCTCACTCTCCATGAATGTCCGCCTGGTGTGGACAAATGTCTTTTAGTGGTGCCTGGCACCATCTAAAGTCTTATCGGAATATATTAACTAGGGGGGAGTGGTTTTGTAAGCGTTTGCGGTGGTAATGGTGTTATCTGTGGGGGTTTTTAGTATGGGAGGTGTAGTTAAAGGGGGGAGGTAAAATATTTCGACTGAATTCTACATTTCCCTTGGGTTTTTTCTGTGGAATAAAGCTGGTTAGGTTGGAACATTGTTTAATAT
>NZ_JBALNY010000069.1:0-6477 GCF_036962145.1 Bacillus sp. JJ1764
AGGAGTCTTCGCACCTTCCGCTCCAATCAACAGAGTGTAAAAAATCAACACTGTTCTTTAACACAGCCTATATTTTAAAAGTAGATGCATCTATGATTTCGACATCATCTCTTTCTTTGATTTCATCCATTAACTTAAATAGAGCGAGGTCCTTCATTTTGGCTTCAATCATGCAATCAATTTGCGGCACAGAGTCCTTTATTTCTTTTAAAAAATGGAAAAACATAGAGATATCCACAAAGTCGGAATGATGTCGGAATTCCTTTTCGCTTTTTGGACTGGAAATGTGCATTTTGATTGGCAATGGGGAATCCTTCCAAGTTTGCACAACTCTTTGCCAATTACCCACCCAATTTTCATTTTGGTGATAGGCAAGGTGATGGTGATAATCAAACACGAGTGGAATACCCAATTTTTCGCACAAATATAGGGTATCATCAAGGGTAAAGGAAGTGTCATCATTTTCTAGCATGATCATCTTTTGAATGGCTCGCGGAACATCCATCCAATTTTCAACAAACCGTTCTAGTGATTGTTCCGTTTCTTTGTAGTTTCCACCTACATGCATCACACATCGATGAGTAGAGTCGATTCCCATGCCTTTTAATAAAAGATAATGAAGCTTTAATGTTTTAATAGAATTTTTTAAAATGTCCTTATTTGGAGAATTAATGAGGACAAAATGATCAGGGTGAAAGTCAATTCTCATGTCATGCTTTTTCGTAAATTCCCCAATTGATTTAAGAATGTCCTTTAAGGGTTTCATGTAATCCCAATCCAGAATTTCCTCATGGTTGGCTAATGGAATTAAGCGAGAGGATAGTCGGTAAAAATGGATTTGCGATGCAGCATTATGTTTCAATAAACGTAACGTATTTTCTAAATTTGTATGAGCAATTCTTTCCAATTTACGAAGGGCGGCATCACGGTCCTCAATTTTTTCAAATTGGGTAAATGTCATCGTTTTAGACGGAGATGCATTTTTTACCTCCATGCTCATGGCCACATAACCTAACCGAACAATTGTCATGTTTGATCACCTCGTTTACAGTATGGGTGATATGGGGATGAATTATTTTAAAGGAGAATAAAATGGACTCAAAATTAAAGTGGAATTTGAAATATAAACAGAAACTAGATCAGCTGGAAAAATTGGAGCCTAATCTCCGAATAAAAAAGGTTGCTAATTACTTAAAAGGCGGAACAGCGCTTGATTTAGCCTGTGGACTTGGGGGAAACAGCGTGTTTTTGGCGCGATTGAACTATCAAGTCCTTGCCATTGATATTTCAGAGGTTGCCATTCAGTATTTACAGAAAAAAGCGGAAAATGAAAATCTTTCTATTGTACCAGTGGTAAAAGATTTAACGGAATGGAAAGATTACAATCAAAAATATGATTTGGTCGTTATCACGTATTATCTAGATCGGTCACTTTTTACAAGGGTAAAAAACGTGATTAAAGAAAATGGGTACTTTTTTATGGAGACCTATTATCAGGTGCCCAATCATTTAAACACTGGTATATCCGATCAATATAAATTGAAGTCTAGAGAATTATTGGAAGTTTTTAAGGATTGGAAGGTTATTTTTTTTGATGAAGATGAACTAGAGGGAAGACAAACGATTTTTTGTCAGAAACGCTCCATGTAGTGCATGTTAAAAACCCTAGGTTTAAGGAAATATAGGTCATTTATGAATATTACATAGTAATTCTATGTACATTTATGATAAAATGGATATATGGAAATATTTTCTTTGTAGAGGATGTTCTCATGAGTTTTCTTATGATTGTATTTTTANNTGTATATTTCTAGGAATAATCTTCATCTCAAAAACTAAACCATGTTTGAAAAAGCCAAGTTTGAAAGTGATCCTGGCTATGTTTTTACAAATTATCATCATGGGCCTTTTCTTTACTGACACATTATCAAATTTCCCCAAAGTATTAATCAATAGTTTATGGTGGGGAACCGTTATTTATGGATTAATATGTGGGATATGTGAGTTCAAAAATAATGTGATTGTTTCTTTTCTTAGTATTTTGTTAAGTTTCTTGTTAGCAGCTATAATGTGCTAGTGTTGTTTATTACGTCTATGTAACTATTTTTTTTTTTAGAAATGAGGAAAAAATATGAATATCGCTGATATTATTTTTCAATTATTTGTTTTCGCTGTTCCTGTAATTTTTATTGCCATTATTTTTCTAAGTTGGCGCTCATTCAAAATGAGGAAGGAACAATTGAATCGAATCGAGGAAAAATTAAATACCATAAATAAAAAAGAGCACTAGTACATAAGTAATGAAGAATGTGAAAGAAGAAAAAGAACTGTTCTTGGAGCAGGTTAAAGCTGTTGGAAAAAAAAGGACTGCATCGTTTCAAATGCAGTCCTTTTCTTAACCCTTTAATTGCTTATTAAATTGCGCAGCAATACTAAGGGCTGTTTCATCAGCCAAAATGTCTTCAGGTTTGTTGCCTTCCCCCAAAATATAACCAGCAAACTCAATCCCCATAAAATCAAAAATATGTTTAAATTGCTGGATCATCGGCAAGCCTTTTATACGAGGTTGATCGCCCCCAACGGCAATCACATAAGCTTTCTTTGTTGCCATTATATTTTTGAAATCAGGATAATTTGAATCTCTTAATGTCTGAGACCATCGATCTATAAAGTTCTTCATGGATCCCGACATGGTATACCAATAAACGGGTGTGGCAAATAGCAAAATGTCATGTGGCAAAATACGATCGATTATTGAATTGTAATCATCGTTACGATCTTCGAATCCTTCCGGAGAATGGCGCTTATCGATGATAGGTTGGATCGTTTGCTCATGTAAATATATTTTTTCAGTTGTTACCCCCGTGATTACGTGATCCGTTAGTAATTCCGTATTTCCATTTGCCCGGGTTCCCCCATAAATGATTGCAATTGACATACCATTTTGCTCCTTTCCTTTTGGTTTGCTTACTCATATTAATGGACTCCATTAAAAAAAACAAATTTTCTGTCTCTAACTCCCATAATATAGTTTAAAATAAAGGTATTCCAAAAATTTGCATGGGGGGAAAATATATGATTTTGGAAGCAGTTATGCTTCAAGTAAAACCGGGAATGGAAAAGGAATATGAAAGTGCCTTTATAGAGGCGTCCACTATCATTTCTTCTATGAAAGGTTACATATCCCATGAATTACAAAGGTGTTTGGAAGTCAAGGGGAAATATCTACTCATAGTCAACTGGGAAACGTTGGAGGATCACACTGTTGGTTTTAGACAATCAAAGGAATATCTGGAGTGGAAAAAAAGACTTCACCATTTCTATGATCCATTTCCGGTGGTGGAGCATTTTGAAATGGTAAATCTAAATAATTAGTGATGTTATGATGAAAATAGTAAGGTTGGAAAAATCGGACATTAAACCTGCACTAGAATTAGTATGGACCGTTTTTCAGGAATTTGACGCTCCAGACTATTTACAACAAGGTATAGAGGAATTTAGAAAGTTTATTACTTATCATACAATGATTGAGAAATTTGATAAAGGTGAGCTTTCCTTTTGGGGCTGCTTTGAACAAAACGAATTAACCGGTATCATCGCTACGATAGCTATGACTCATATTTGCTTGCTTTTTGTCAAAAAAGAATTTCATCGCCGGGGAATTGCAAGAAAACTTTTTCTGTCCGTACTTAATGAATCCACATTACAAAATGTTAAAAGGATCACCGTAAATTCTTCTCCGTACGCAGTGGATTTTTATCATCGGCTAGGTTTTGTTGACACAGATGTGGAACAGACTGTGAAAGGAATTCGTTTTACACCGATGATGTTTAAAATATAGTTTCGGGATGGGTCGTTTATTATTTCAAATGCTATTAGCCCGGCTATCGGCCATATGTATGAAAAAGGGAAATAAAGTTTTGATCGTGAAAGGGTCCTATATGTGGAGATTTATTTAGACAAATTAAAAGAAGCCGATAAAGAAGAATTATTTCAATTTGAATGTGAAAATAGAGCCTTTTTTGAAAAAATGGTTCCAAGTCGAGGAAATCAATATTATCAATTTGAAAATTTTACCGAAAGTATTTCAGAGTTACTGAAGGAACAAAGGGAAGGAATATCGTATTTTCACTTAATAAAACATTCTGGGACTATTATCGGAAGAATGAATCTGGTAGATATCGTGGCAGGTAGAGGAGATTTAGGCTATCGGATGGGTGAAAAGTATGCAGGGAAAGGGTTTGCGAGTAAAGCTTTACACATGCTTTTACAAAAAGTACGGGAGTACAATTTAGAAGAAATACATGCGAAAACAACGAACCTCAATATCCAATCTCAGAAGGTTTTAGAGAAGAACCATTTTAAACGTATTTCGGTTGATTATGAAGAGCCAGATTTTAATGGTCAAAAAATTAAATTTTACCATTATATTTGGAAAAACTAGTAGTTTTATTAAAAAGGGGAAATAGCAATGGAAAAAGAAGGATTTGTTTCAGTAACCGGTGGGAAGGTTTGGTATAAACAGTTTGATGAAGGTGCAAAAGGGACACCAGTTATCATATTACATGGAGGACCAGGGTCATCCTGCTATTCTCTTCAAGTGCTAGGAGCACTTGCGAAAGATAGACCTGTTATTTTGTATGATCAATTAGGATGCGGCCGTTCGGAGCGCCCAATAGATCCATCATTATGGAGATTGGAACGATTTGTAGAGGAACTGGGACAAATTCGTGAAGCACTCCATCTTGATGAGGTACATATTCTTGGCCACTCTTGGGGCACTACTTTGGCAGCCTCCTACGCTTTAACGAAACCATCAGGCGTGAAAAGTATCATATTTTCAAGCCCTTGCCTTAGTGCCCCGTTGTGGGAGCAAGACCAAAAGCGAAATCTTAAGAAATTGCCATATGAGGTTCAAGAAACTATCAAGCGTTGTGAAGAAAATGGTACAACTGATTCGGAAGAGTTTGAGGCAGCGATTGATGTATTCGGCAAGCATTTCGTTAATCGCCTGAAGAAAAATCCAGAATGGCTTGATCAAAAACCAAAGGAATATTTTAACGCTGAAGTTTACAACATTATGTGGGGACCATCCGAATTTACTGTTCTTGGGAATCTAAAAACTTTCGATTGCACTAGCCAATTAAAAGATATTTCTAGTCCGATCCTTTATACATGTGGTCGTTATGACGAGGCCACCCCAGAAACCACCCAATACTATAGCAGTGTGACACCCGGTTCGAAATTCCATGTTTTCGAGAATAGTGCACATATGGCCTATGTGGAAGAAGAAGATGAATACTTGCGTGTTATGGGGGGATTTTTGCGGGAGGTTGATTGTAGTTAGATCGGAAAGCCTAGGTGAAAGGTCTTTATGTTTAAGGAACCTAATTAAAGTAAATGAATGTCAAGAGGTGAAATATGGAAGGATATTCCTGTATCTACTAACATAAAGGGTGATTATGATGACGATTGACAAAAAAGACATTTTAGATGCATTCCGTTATAGACATGCGACTAAACGTTTTGATTCAATAAGAAAAATTTCAGAAGATGATTTTGAATTCATCTTAGAAACAGGAAGATTATCACCAAGTTCATTTGGATATGAACCATGGAAATTTTTAATTATCCAAAACCAAGAATTAAGAGAAAAACTACGTGAAGTATCATGGGGAGCTCAGGGGCAGTTAACGACAGCCAGTCATTTTGTGATAATTCTAGCAAAAACCAACTTGAGTTATGACTCGGATTATGTATTAAATCACAAGAAAAATGTCCAGAAAATGCCGGAAGACATCATTAAAAATTCTACAGCTAGAATGAAAAGTTTTCAGGAATCTGATTTGCCAATGGTAAACAATGAACGGGCAATGTATGATTGGGCTTGCCGCCAGACCTATATTGCATTAGGGAATATGATGACAGCTGCTGCAATGATCGGGATCGATTCATGCCCAATTGAAGGGTTTAACTACAAATTAGTAAATGAAATTCTTGAAAAAAATGGACTGCTTGATCATGGTGAATGGCGTGCTTCTGTCATGGTCGCCTTTGGTTATCGGGAGACAGACCCTCAGCGGGCAAAGGTTCGTAAAGATATTGAGCAAACTGTTAAATGGGTAAAATAAGCGTTTAAATCAGATACAGATGAAGGGCAGTTCTACATATTATTTAGTTTCGAATTGTCCTTCATCCTTGCATGAAAAACAGAGTCCTAATAGATCCCAAATGAAAATGTCCTTCATTCTAGCAATGAAAGCCAGAATCTTAATAGAACCAAGTGAAAATGTTCTTCATTCTTGTAATGAAAGCCAGAATCTTAATAGGGCCAAATGAAAATGACCTTCATCCTAGCAATGAAAGCTAAAATATTAATAGAACTAGGTGAAAATGTTCTTCATCCCAGCAATGAAGGCCGGAATCTTAATAAAACTAAGTCAAAATGTCCTTCATCCCAGCAATGAAAGCCAGAAT
>NZ_JBALNY010000070.1:0-16387 GCF_036962145.1 Bacillus sp. JJ1764
CTTTAATAGTAAACACTCTGGCTAAGGTGCCCACAATAACTGCAGTGACAATCATAACGACATGTTCGTGGGAAATCCATTGTGCTTTCATTTGTTTCACCCCAGCCAGTTATTATTTTTCTTCTTCCTCTTGCAGCTTAATTTTCTTACAGCCGATATAGAGACAGGAAAAAATTTCAGTGCCTTCTTTGGCTTTTGCCAACCCTTTGATGTAGGGAGTGACCAAATCCTTAAAATCTGCACCGACTCCTTCTTCCTCTAAAATTCCATATACATATAGCTTTTTTTCATCAAATAGAAAGGCGACGTTTCCGACAGCCTTGTTGTTTGTGTCTACCACATTTAAAACTTGAAATTGGGGTGTAATAACCTCAGGAGAAAAATAAATTTGCACATAAATCTACTCCTTTTTAAGTGAACTGAAGCTTTTCAAATAAAGTATCATTTTCTTTTGTTGGTTCTTTTTTGGCCACATGGATTAGTGCTAGGCAAAGAATGGCACAAACCAGTGTTAGCCCTGCAGTTGTCAGGAACATTCCAGCACGTGACCAGTCCATTAATTTACTAAAAATAGGGGGACCAATAGCCACACCCAAAAACCGTACGGATCCGTAAAGGGATGTAACAAAGCCTCTGCGGTCTGTCGGAACTGAACCGGTAATAAAACTATTGATACATGGAAGCACTAACCCTGTTCCAACACTGCTAATGACTAAGACCGAAAAAAACGGAATTAATTTTTTAAAGAAAATTAAAGAGGCAAAGGAGCCGGTCATTAACAGAAGACCTATGATGATTAAAGATTTCATCAATTTCATCCTTTTCCCGATTTTACTTCCCGTAATATAAGAAGTGGTAGTCATGAACAGAAGCGGTATTGCTAGTATGCTTCCTTTCAATACACCATCTATATGATGATCTTTTTCAAGAATATCCGATATGTAAAATAAAATACCGAATAAAGTAAACAAACATACAGCACCGGTCAAATAAGCTGCAAATAACCATCTGCCTTCAGTTTTAAAAACCGAAACGAGTCCTTTCACATATTTACCGACAGGTGGCGGTTCCTTCTTTGCCTTTTTTTCTTTAATGAAAAAGATGGTTAGCAAAATGGAAATCAGGCAAAAAAGAGGGAAAGCAAAGAAAGCAGCATACCAAAACAGTAGGGCTAATAAAGATCCGATGATCGGGCTGATTACTTTTCCGAAGCCATTGGAGGCCTCAACCAGTCCAAGAACCTTACTTTGTTCGCCGCCCTTAAATAAGTCTCCTGTCAAGGCCATGGCGATTGGGGCGGTTCCTGCTGCACCAATCCCCTGCATAATTCTTCCGGCAAGGATCCACATGTAAGAATTTGAAAACCAAGCAGCTGCAGCCCCGGCAAGCAAACCACCGCTTCCATATAAAATTAATGCTGGAATAATAATAGCTTTACGAGAAAAGCGGTCAGACAAATAACCCAGAACTGGAATGGAAATAGCAGCAGCAATTGAAAAAACTGAAATAATTAGACTTACTTTAAATTGTGATATATCCAAGACAGATTTCATTTTGGGAAGAATCGGAATAAGCATTGAATTTCCCAACACAAGGATAAGAGGGATCGAACCGATTGCAAAAATAGTCATGCCTTTGTGTTTTTGCTGCGACAACAAAAGTACCCCCTTAAATGAATGTTTAAAGCTCTTATATTGTTTGATATGCCCTCTTTGTTTATTCAAGACAAATGCCTAATTTTTGAGGAAAAACCTCAATCTTTACACATTCACCCAATTTTTGAATAATCTATCCTAGAAAAAAGAGGAGGAGTTTTTCCTATGGACTTTTTAACACTGCCTGAAAGGACCTCTGGAAAGAGAACCTATGGAATCACCTCGATCATTGATTTTGGAACTTCAATGGGGGAATTAAAGCACATCTTATCAGATTATAGTCATTTGATTGACATAGCAAAAATTGGAATTGGTTCAGCTTATGTTACTCCCAACCTTAAGCAAAAAATAGAGCTTTATCAGCAATATGACATTAAACCGTATTGTGGCGGAACTTTATTTGAGAAATGCTATCATCAAAATAAGGTAGTTGAATACGCAGAATTTTTACGTGATTTAGGAATTGAATGGGTAGAGGTGTCAAATGGGACCCTTGATATACCGCTTGGAGAACGTTTAAATATTATTAACCAATTAAAGCAAGATTTCTATGTTATTTCGGAGGTAGGCTCAAAGGATTGCAATAAGGAAATGAATATTGATGAATGGAGAAGAGAAATTTCCTTACTGCTTGAAGCCGGGTGTGAATATGTGATTACCGAGGGACGGGATTCGGGGACATCAGGCATTTATGAAAAGACGGGTCAGATTAAAAGCTGCTTGATAGAAGAGTTAATAAAAGATCTTGATCCCAAAAAAATTATTTTTGAAGCTCCGACTCCCAAACATCAGATGTACTTTATAAAAGAAATTGGGGCAAATGTCAATTTGGGGAATGTTAAGCTGCAGGATGTTTTAGTGTTAGAGACGCAGCGATGCGGGTTACGAAGTGAAACCTTTTTCTTGGAGGAACGTGAATGCGAATTACTTTAATAAGGCATCTTCCAACTGAATGGAATCATCAGCAACAATTACAAGGTAGGAGGGATATTGAAATATCCCCCGTTTCGGTTGAATATCAGCAAGGGGTTGCAGAGAATCATCGTCTTTTAACAAAACTTGCACCATTTGACCTCATCTTAGCCAGTAGGTTAAAGCGAACTCATCAAACAGCATACGTTTACGGGTATGAGCCTGAAACTGAAGCTTTATTAGATGAATTAGACTTCGGCCCTTTTGAGGGGAAGCCAAAGAAACACTTAAAAGATACTTA
Source organism: Bacillus sp. JJ1764 (assembly GCF_036962145.1). Taxonomy (NCBI): domain Bacteria; kingdom Bacillati; phylum Bacillota; class Bacilli; order Caryophanales; family Bacillaceae; genus Bacillus; species Bacillus sp. JJ1764. Next base: position 2,869 of record NZ_JBALNY010000070.1, read on the forward strand.
TGGGGACCTTTGGATTGAGCATCCCGAAGAACTCGTATTGGGAGAATCATTACTTCATTTAAAAAATCGAATCGAGTTATTTTTCAAAAAATACAATGATGTTCATCATTTATTAGCCTTTGGCCATGGAGCCTGGATTCGCGCTGCCATTTCTTTTTCCGAATATGGCCACATCAATAACATGAATAAAATAGAACTCAAAAATAATTCATGCGTAACCTTAACAATAAAAGATATGGAGGGGTGAGGGGGTGTCGGAATTACTTACTTATGAAAATTGGGACCAGCGCATAGTTGATTCAACACTTGCAGAGCTGCCCGATTATCTGGACGTTTTAAAATGGGCATATCAAACATACAAAGAAGAAATCGTCTATGCTTGCAGCTTCGGGGCCGAAGGGATTGTTTTAATAGATTTAATTCATAAAGTAAATAAAACGGCAAAAATAGTTTTCCTCGACACTGGACTTCATTTCCAAGAAACCTACGATTTAATAAATCAAGTTAAAAACAAATATCCAACATTAAAGATCTCATTAATAAAGCCAAAGTTATCATTAGAAGAACAGGCAAGTAAACATGGATCTGCACTGTGGAAAAGTAATCCCAATCTTTGTTGTTACCTTCGAAAGGTTGTTCCGTTGCAGGAAGCATTGAGTGGACATAAAGCTTGGATTTCAGGTTTAAGAAAAGAACAATCCCCAACCCGCAGTCTGACGCAGTACCTCAATAAAGATGAAAAATTCAACAACATCAAAATTTGCCCGCTTATCCATTGGAAATGGAAGGATATCTTAGCCTATATTGAAATAAATAAACTTCCATATAACCCATTACATGATCTGGGCTATCCTAGTATTGGCTGTGCCCCTTGCACTCAGCCAGTTGCTGTTGAAGGAGACTCTCGAGCAGGAAGATGGGCAGGACACTCTAAAACAGAGTGCGGACTACATCAATTAGACAATAAATAGAGAAGAATCGTTGTGAAAACTGAGGAGGAATCACGTTGATTGAGAGTGTGCCTCATGGAGGTAAATTAATAAATCTATTTGAAAACAACCGACCAATAGATTTTTCATTGAACTATATCGAATTGGATCAAATGGGTTTCAGTGACTTGGAACTAATTGCTAACGGGGCTTACAGTCCCCTAGATGGGTTTATGGGGAAAGCGGATTATGATTCAGTCGTAAGAAATATGAGGTTAGCGAACGGATTACCTTGGTCACTGCCGATCACAATTGCTGTAACTGCTGAAAAGGCTGCGGAACTAAGTGTGGGTGAAGATGTTAACCTTGCTTTTGTAAATAAAGTTTACGGGAAAATGCGAGTAAAAGAAGTCTATCAAGTTGAAAAACATTTTGAGGCAGAGAATGTCTTTAAAACAACTGACATGGCCCATCCTGGGGTGAAGAAATTATTTGATCGTCCCGATATATATGTTTCAGGTCCAATTAAACTATTTTACAGACCTGAAAAAGGATTGTTTGAGCACTTTTATCTAGATCCTCTACAAACAAGAGCAAAATTTAAGGAATTAGGCTGGAAAAAGGTTGTTGGGTTTCAGACTCGCAATCCGGTTCATCGCGCACATGAATATATACAAAAATCAGCGTTGGAAACAGTAGATGGGTTGTTTTTAAATCCGTTAGTCGGTGAGACCAAGGCAGATGATATTCCTAGTGAAATCCGAATGAAAAGTTATCAGGTGCTGTTAGAGAATTATTATCCACAAGATAGGGTGTTTCTTTCTGTCTTTCCAGCAGCGATGCGTTATGCTGGACCACGGGAAGCTATTTTTCATGCTATCGTCAGGAAAAATTTTGGCTGCACCCATTTTATCGTAGGCAGGGATCATGCAGGAGTAGGAAATTATTATGGAACGTATGATGCTCAGAAAATCTTCAGCCATTTTAGTGAAGAGGAGCTAGGAATTAAACCTTTATTTTTTGAACACAGCTTTTATTGTAAAAAATGCGAAAACATGGCCTCTGAAAAAACATGCCCCCATACAAAAGAACACCACGTAATACTCTCAGGAACAAAAGTAAGGGGAATGCTGAGAGATGGGGTACAACCACCAAAAGAATTCAGTCGACCAGAGGTTGTTGAGATACTAATTCAAGGAATGAAGGAAGTTTTTACAAAATAAAAAAGGATGTCGAAAATGGGGAAAAACAGGAATATCACTTGGCATCATATTACCGTCTCAAAAGCGGACCGCCACTTAATGAATGGGCATAAAAGCTGTGTTTTGTGGTTTACTGGACTATCTGGATCTGGTAAATCGACATTAGCTAATGCTGTGGATCTAGAATTATTTCAACAGGGGATACGAAGTTATGTGTTGGATGGTGATAATATCCGTCATGGACTGAACAAGGATCTAAGCTTTGGTGTGGGTGATCGAAAAGAGAATATTCGTCGAATTGGTGAAGTAGCAAAATTGTTTGTTGACAGTGGGCAAATAGTCTTAACCGCCTTCATATCACCATTTTCGCAAGACCGCGATTTGGTTCGTAACATGTTTGAAGCTGATGAATTTATCGAAATATATCTGAAATGCCCAATTTCAGTCTGCGAAAACAGGGATCCTAAAGGCCTTTATCTAAAAGCAAGAAAAGGAGAAATTGCGGAATTCACTGGGATTTCTTCCCCTTATGAGGCACCTAATAAACCAGATATTACTATTGAAACAGCTATGGAAACAATTGAAGAATCGGTAAATAAGGTTATCGATTATTTATCGAAAAAGAAGATCCTGTAATAGGTAGGATCTTCTTCCTTATCTTCGCCGCCAATTTGCAGTCAGAAACAATAGCTTTTGAAAGCGTAACTCATAAATAAAATCAATAATATTAGTGGATAGAAATTGACATATTACCGCAAAAATGACAATTTTATAATCAATCACCAATGCAGTTAACAAAAAGATAATTAGATTAATGCCCATCATCACTTTTCCTGGACTCCACTTTTTATATGAGGCAATCATTAATGCAGGTATAACCATCCCTCCGCTGGATGCCCCAGCTCGGATTAGCAAGCCCACACCCACTCCAAACAAGAGACTCCCAGCACCAATGTCTACTAATAAATGAAAATGCAGATGAGGTACATAGGCTGTAATGAATGATACAGTCGTTGAGGTAGTTGCCACGGAAATAATCGTACGTAATGTCCAAGTGTAGCCAAAATATTTTAACGCGAAAAGCAAAAAAACAATATTGGCCAGCCATAAGGAAAAGCCAAGGGAAAGATGGAACCAATGGTTTAGTAAAATCGCTAATCCGGCTGCTCCGCCGGAAGGGATGGAATGTGGAAATAAAAATAAGGACATCGACAGTCCTTGCAATGTTCCCCCAAAAAGTAAAACACCATAAACTAACAGTTTTTTGCTCATTTTATTGGAATTCATTCCTCCTAGGACTTGCCTTCCTTGTCCATTTTATGAGGAATGGAAAAAAAATATGAAAAATATAGCAGCATTAAGCTCGAATAATTAAGTAATCATTATTTTTTAATTTTACTATTTCTGCTTTCAAGGCCTTGGCAATTTCCAAAGTAGTATCTTTGAGCTCTTCTTCTGTCTTAAAGGATAGAAAAAGTGGAGCTCCAGTTACTTTTCGTTCTTCATTTGATGTTAGATAAGCAATTATTTTATAATCGGGTTTCATGTTGGATTCCTTTGCCATCGCGATCCTCCATAGCTATTAGTTTTGCTTATTTTTTCCAATGGAAAGAATGAATATTCTCCCCTATAAAAAATATTTCCCAATTGCATTTCTTCTAAATTAAGGTTTTAATATAAATAACCCCATTAATCCCAATGAATAATTATCAAATTCCAATTAATATTATTTTAGTATAAAAGAATCTGGAAGTTAGTTGCAGATTAAGTAAGCCTGCCCTTTGACAAAGCCACATGGAAGTAGGAGATAAGTCTATTTCTAATTTGGTTTTTTTTATAAAGATATAGAAAGGAACAAGAAAGAGAGATGAATAGTTCCATAGTTAAGTTTGAAAAAAGATTATTATTGGAAAAGTATCTGAAAGAAAGTCTTATTCATCATAAACCATTATTAGATTGTGATTCAGATGCTATTTATGCGATGGATTTGGATGGCTATTTTTTACCGGTAAATCCCGCCTGTGAGCAGCTATTTGGCTATGAAGCAGAAGAATTCTCAAAGCTTTCTTATATGAAAGTGATTGTTCTGGAGCATTTAGAGCGGGCATTCTCCTTTTTTTATCAATCGGTGGATGGAAAATTACAAAATTTTGATTGTCAGATTATCCATAAAAGCGGTGAAATCATTGACGTAAATATCACCAATTATCCTATTCTAATTGATGGGAAAATTGTCGGAGTTTATGGAGTTGCCAAGAATATTACGGAAATTAAACAAAAAAGAAAAAAATACATAGAAGAAATGCAGCACCGGGAAGAAATTTATCGCGAAATAGTCGAACATTCACCTGATGCTGTTGTGATTGCCAGAAATGAAGAGGTTTTATTTGCCAATGACACAGCTGTAGCATTAATTGGGGCACTAAATAAGTATGAACTTATAGGAAGAAACTTATTTGATTTTGTGGATCCTTGTTACTACGATGTGGTGGAAAAACGGGTTAAAGATGTTGAGAAGGGAAGCGCCGTTGATTTTATGGAGCAAAGATTGATCCGTAAGGACGGTAATAAAATTGAAGTAGAAGTTAAGTCCATCCCTGCTATTTATCAAAATGAACCTGCCCGACATATCATTATTCGCGATATTACCGAAAAGAAAAGGACTCAAGAGCTGTTGCTTCAATCGGAAAAATTATCGGTTGCCGGACAATTGGCTGCGGGTATCGCTCACGAAATCAGAAATCCAATCACAGCTATAAAGGGCTTTATTAGGCTGATGGAAGCCGCAAATGAATTTAAACAAAATTATTTAGAAATTATTAATTCAGAAATGAACCGTATTGAGCTGATTCTTAGTGAATTACTCTTACTATCGAAGCCACAAAAAATGAAGTTTAAAAGGGGAAACATCCTCACTATTTTAGAACATGTAAAAGCTCTGATTGATACACAGGCTATCATGAATAATGTAGAAATTGAGATTCAATCCTTTTCAGAGATTCCTAGCTTTATTTGTGATGAAAATCAATTAAAACAGCTGTTTATCAATTTTCTTAAAAACTCTATTGAAGCCATGCCAAACGGCGGAAAAATTACGATTGAAGTAGGTTTGCTTGAATCTAATCAGATCCAGCTTCGTGTCATTGATCAGGGGTGCGGGATACCTGAGGAACAGCTCCATCGGATTGGCCAACCATTCTTTACAACAAAAGAAAAAGGCACGGGCCTTGGACTGATGATCAGTCTGCAGATCATCGACAATCACAACGGAACTTTCCAAATTTTTAGTAATCAGAAGGGGACGACCATCGTCACAAACTTTCCAATATAAGTCAAAAGGTGTCAGGCACCTTTTGACTTTTTTTATATGATTGACGAAATGATATTTTTATGATATTTATTTTATTGTGTTTAGCACTCAATGTATTAGAGTGCTAATTGTACTTGTAGCTTTTAAATTTAACTTTAAGGGAGAGGTCTTATATGGAAGTGAAGCAGTTTAAGGCAGAGTCGAAACGATTATTAGACATGATGATCCATTCCATTTATACGCATCGGGAAATTTTCTTAAGAGAGTTAATTTCAAATGCCAGTGACGCAATTGATAAGATTTATTATAAAGCACTGACAGATGATTCAATTTCTTTCGATAAAGACGATTATTACATAAAGGTAGTTGCTAATCAGGCAGACAGAACCTTGAAAATAATGGATAAAGGAATTGGAATGACGAAGGAGGACCTAGAAAATAACCTTGGCACGATCGCCAAAAGTGGTTCTTTAGCGTTTAAATCAGAAAATGGATTGAAAGATGGTTATGATATTATCGGACAATTTGGAGTGGGTTTTTATTCTGCTTTTATGGTTGCTGATGTCGTAACTGTGATCAGTAAGGCATTGGGAAGTGAGGAGGCCTACAAATGGGAATCTCAAGGGGCAGAGGGATACACCATTACACCAGTTGATAAAGACTTTGTTGGAACAGAAATTATTTTAAAAGTGAAAGAAAACACAGAAGAAGAAAACTATGACGAGTATTTACAAGAATATCGCCTGAAATCCATTATCAAAAAATATTCTGATTTCATTCGCTACCCCATTAAAATGGATGTGACCAAGAGCCGTTTAAAAGAGGGCAGTGACAATGAATATGAGGACTATCAAGAGGAAGAAATCATAAATAGTATGGTTCCGATCTGGCGCAAAAATAAAAAGGAACTGACTGATACTGATTATGAACAATTTTATACTGAAAAACGATACGGCTTTGATAAGCCATTAAAGCATATTCATGTAAGTGTTGATGGGGCTATCAGATATAACGCCATTTTGTATATACCTGAGAACATTCCATTTGATTATTATTCTCCGGAGTTCGAAAAGGGACTTGAATTATATTCAAGCGGTGTCCTAATCATGAACAAATGTGCTGATTTACTGCCTGATTATTTTAGTTTTGTGAAAGGGCTAGTGGATTCAGAAGATTTGTCACTAAATATTTCAAGAGAAATGCTGCAGCATGATCGCCAATTGAAGCTAATTGCGAAAAACATTAGTAAAAAAATTAAGAGTGAATTACAAAGCTTATTAAAAAATGAGCGAGAAAAGTATGATCAATTCTATCAATCATTTGGCAGACAGTTAAAGTTTGGGGTTTACAGTGATTTTGGTAGTCATAAGGAAGAATTGCAAGATCTTCTGATGTTTTATTCTTCTAAAGAGAAAAAGCTTGTAACGCTTGACGAGTACGTTTCGAGGATGCCTGAAGACCAAAAATATATTTACTATGCTGTTGGCGAATCAAATGAGAGAATTGACAAGCTGCCGCAAACCGAACTAGTTGCCGATAAAGGCTATGAAATTTTATACTTTACCGATGATATCGATGAATTTGCTATTAGAATGCTAATCAATTATAAAGAAAAAGAATTCAAATCCGTTTCAAGTGGTGACTTAGGAATAGAAGCAGACGAAACAAAAAATGAGACTGAAAATGAGAATGTTGAAAATATAGAGCTCTTTGACCTCATGAAGAGTATCCTATCCGATAAAGTGAAGGACGTAAGAGTTTCTAAACGATTAAAATCACACCCGGTTTGTTTGACAACGGATGGTGAAGTATCTATTGAAATGGAAAAAATCCTGAACGCCATGCCAAACAATCAGAATATTAAAGCAGACAAAGTACTAGAAATTAACATAAATCATGAAGTATTCCAATCGTTAAAAGAAGCATTCCAAAACGACAAAGACAAACTAACACTTTTCACCAACCTGCTTTACAATCAAGCATTACTCATCGAAGGGCTTCCAATCGAAGACCCTGTAGAATTCACCAACAATATCTGCAAAATCATGGTATAAGTAAAAAAACTAGATCCGCCAAACCGGTGGATCTAGTTTTTTATTATGTAATACTTGATTTAGTGTAAATTTCTGTCGACGTATTTTCCGTAATCAGGGATGGCAAAGTGATCGAAATGTTGAACGAGGTTTTGTAAACCGATGGTCAGAGCATCCCCAGAAAGGGGAAGACCATGGCCTGTTACCGCAACAGAAGGATTCAGCGCTGCAAGTTTACTAACGGATTGCTTCGCTTGTTGCCAGTCAGTTGTTAGGTACCTTGGTGGCCCACTTACTTCTTCTTCCTGGGTTATCACTTTGTAAAGGGAATCTTGTTTTACGTTAATAAAAGCATCTCCAACTATTAATGCCCTGTCTTGCTCTCTAAAGAAAGAGACATGTCCTGGTGAATGCCCTGGAGTATGAATCCAACGAAATCCCTTCATATATGGAACGCTGCCGTCTGCAGGTAATGCGTGGACGTAAGATCCAAGATTTATTGGTTCATTTGGAAACAACGGGGACATTTTGGCCACCAAGCCTCCTTCAACAGATGAATCTGGTTCAGGATAACTAGTTTTCCCTGTTAAAAATGGTAACTCCCTTTCATGTGCGTATACAGGGATCTCCCACTCATTAACCAATTCAATAATCCCGCCAACATGATCAAAGTGACCATGTGTTAATATAATCGCTTTTGGTTTTCTGCCTTCACCAAATTTTTCCGCAGTCACGGCCACTATTTCAGAAGCGGATCCAGGCATACCAGCGTCAACCAAGACAAAATCTTCTGAATTACCGAATAAACAAATGTTAACAATTTGGATGGTATAGCAATATAAATCCGGCAGCACTTCAATTCCTACACCACTTCCAATGGAGGTTGCTGGAATCATTTTATAATCTTCACCATATGACAACTCTTTTTCCAATAAAAACACTCCTTGTCGTTAAGATGACTAGGAGTAGTTTATCCCATAAACAAAGTGTGTAATCTTAATTAATTAGGCTCTACATGAACATTCACATCAAAAACACCATGCTCGTCCATTAAAACACTCTCAACTCTCGTGGCAACATCGTGAGCATCACGAATATTTAAATTGGAATTAACTAAGATCACCACATCGACAACTGCATTATTTCCGTAATTTCTGGCTTTGATATCTGAAATTCCCTTAACACCAGGTATTTTTTGAATAGCTTCACGGTAGACATTGATTTCCTGATCATCAAATCCGTCTGTTAATGTATGGGAAGCATCACGGAAAATATCCCAAGCTGTATGACAAATTAAGAAACCAACAATGATTGCCGTTACTGGATCAAGCCATGGGAGATGAAACTGTGCTCCCAATATCCCAATTACCGTTCCCACACTAACCCAAGCATCGGAAAGATTATCTTTGGCAGCGGCCATTACAGCTTGACTACGAATCTCTTTGGCTAGTTTCTTGTTATATCGATAAACAAAATACATCACAACCGCACAAAATAACCCCGTTATCGCAGCAATGGGGTCCGGTGCAGTTGTCTTTCCATTGATCACAGACGTAAACGCCTCATAAAGTACACGCAATCCAACAGCCATCATAATGAAAGAAGAAATCATTGAGGCAACGGTTTCTGATTTCCAATGACCATAGGGGTGATCATGATCAGCTGGTTTTTGGGATAGTTTTAATCCCACCAGAACTACGATAGAGGCAAGGACATCTGTCGTGTTATTTAATCCATCAGCCGTTAGCGCTTCGGAATGGGCAGCGTATCCGATGATTAATTTCAAAGTTGCTAAACATAGGTATGCAATGATACTAATGATAGCACCTTGTTCACCTTTTTTTAATTCTAAATATTTTTGCTGTTCCATAAAAAGGGCTCCTATATTTTTATCTTCCATTTTATCTTAGCAACCAAATGACATGTGGGTCTAGAGAAACCTTTTTAATCTATGTTAACTTTTGTCGATAAGGACAAAAGTGTTTCGTTAGGTAAAACCATGGAAAATTCTGAAAAAATGAGGATTACTTTATCAAAAGGTACAAATTTTTTAAATATTTTCACTAACAATATTGACAAATTCCTATTGGTATAATAGGATTAATTCCATCAACCACTAAAAGGTGGTACCTTAAGTGGAATAAATAACAGATATTTAGAAAAGGAGGCGAATCATTTGCAAACATCTGAATGGGAGGAAATTTCCAAGCAGATTAAAAGAATGCTAGAAGAATTAAATTACGGCTCCATCACACTGGTTGTTCAAGATGGAAAGATCATCCAAATTGAGAAAAATGAAAAGGTTCGTCTTCAATCAAATAAGCCACGCTGACTAGACAAACTAGAGGCGGTCTTCACATATTCAGATGAAGACTGCCTTTTTTTTAAGCAGAGGAGAGGAATTACGATGAAAACTGCGATTACATTTGAAAATTGGAGCCAAATCTCCGATAGCTTTTCTATAGAGGATGATACAAAAGGGGCACTTGCCGTCTTAGAGTGGGCATACCAAAGTTATCCTGAAGATCAAATCGTTTATTCATCAAGTTTTGGGGCAGAAGCAATTGTCCTAATTGATTTGATCTATCAGGTGAAAAAAGATGCCCATATCGTTTTCTTAGATACAGATCTTCATTTTCCGGAAACATATGATGTGATTGATAAAATCCAGAAACGGTTCCCGGAATTAAAAATTGAAAAGAAAAAGCCTGCCATTAGTTTGGATGAACAAGCTGCACAGTATGGGTCTGCACTTTGGAAACGGGATCCTAACCAGTGTTGTCAGTTAAGAAAAGTCATTCCGTTAAGAGAAACATTAACCTCAAAACAAGCTTGGATTTCAGGTTTGCGTCGGGAGCAATCGCCAACCCGCAAAGATACACAATTCCTTAACCGGGATGAAAAATTTGAAAATATTAAAATATGCCCGCTTATTCACTGGACATGGGATGAGGTTTGGAATTACATTCGTGAAAAAGATCTTCCATATAACGAATTACATGACCACAATTACCCAAGCATAGGGTGTTTCCCTTGTACTCAGGCTGTTTTAGAAGGTGGAGATTCCCGTGCAGGGCGCTGGGCTGGTAGCGGAAAAACAGAGTGCGGCTTGCACATGAAATAATGAACTTCCCATAGCACGGGAAAAGGAGGGATTCCTTACGCTTACCATCATCGCGATTATAATAGGTTTGTTTTTTGCAATTAATATCGGTGCGAGTGGAGCGGCAGCCTCAATGGGGATCTCGTACGGCGCCGGAGTGGTGAAAAAGAGAGTAGCTCTCCTCCTATGCGGAGCAGCTGTATTCCTTGGTGCTTGGCTTGGGGGTGGGGAAGTTGTCAAAACAATAGGAAGCGGAATCGTTCCAAGTGAGACTTTTACAAATGCTATTGCATTAATTGTATTAGCCTCAGCTGCACTATCACTGTTTTTGGCAAATACCTTTGGTATACCACTTTCTACCAGCGAAGTAGCAGTAGGCTCCGTGGTTGGGGCAGGGATTGTTTATCAATCTGTTATTTTAGGCAATATTTTGTGGATTGCCCTATTCTGGCTACTAACTCCATTTGCGGCGTTTATCATCGCCATTCTCGCTATAAAAATTTTAAAAATAAAAACGATCAAAGGTTTGGTTGAAAAACCAAAATTTATTCCAATCCTGTCTATTCTAGTTGTCTTTATGGGGTTGTTTGAAGCGTTCTCAGCGGGGATGAATAATGTTGCCAATGCAGTAGGACCACTTGTTGCAGCTTCCATCATATCAAAAGGGGACGGAATTTTTTGGGGAGGACTGGCAGTAGCAGCAGGTGCCATCATTCTTGGTCACAAGGTTATTGAGACCAACGGTAAAAAAATAACAGACCTTAGACTTGAAGAAGGATGTATCATATCAGGAACTGGAGCAAGTATTGTTACAGCAGCATCCGTTTTCGGCATTCCAGTTCCGCTTACACAAATTACGACTTCTTCCATTATCGGTATCGGTTTTGCTAAGCATGGTTTATCCGTGTTAAAAAAGGATATTGTGGTTCAATTGTTAACAGTTTGGATAGTTTCGCCAGTTTTGTCGATGGTCATATCATATACAATAATTCAATTAGTAATCGTTAGAAATGTTTACCCAATAATCATGATCATTGGGGCACTTATATCTGTGTTTGGCGTACGATCGTTAATGAAACGCCCCATTTCAAAAACAAATGTCACAGAAACTAATGTACCTAAGGAATTCTAATAAAGAAAGGTTGATTGAAAATGTCATTTTTACCAAAACCACATGGCGGAAAATTAATAAATTCATATCGTCCCAATTTCGATTATAGTGATATTGCAAAAGAATTAGAAATTGACTCAATTGCTCTTAGTGATTTAGAGTTAATCGGGGTTGGTGTATTTAGCCCCCTAACAGGCTTTTTAGGGCAAAAGGATTATGAATCGGTTGTTAGCAGAATGCGTTTAGCAGATGATACCATCTGGTCAATCCCTGTTAACCTTCCTGTTTCACAAGAATTTGCAGCTAATTTAGCAGTAGGCGAGAAAATCAAATTAAAGCATAAAGATGTTGTATATGGCGTAATTGAGGTTTCTGAATGGTATGAACCAAATCTTCAAAAGGAAGCTGTCGAGGTATATAAGACAGATGAATTGGCACATCCTGGAGTGAAACGACTTTTTGAAAGAGGCCCGGTATATGTTGCTGGGGATGTAACTCTAGTTAAGAAACCAGAAAAAGGCGTATTCGGCGATGTCTGGTTTGAGCCAAAAGATACAAGAGTACTATTTGAAGAGAAGGGTTGGAAAACAGTGGTTGGTTTCCAAACAAGGAATCCAATTCACCGTGCCCATGAATACATTCAAAAAGCAGCTTTAGAAACAGTTGATGGATTGTTTGTGAATCCATTGGTTGGCGAAACAAAATCAGATGATATCCCTGCAGATGTACGCCTTAAAAGCTATCGGGCATTACTTGACAACTATTATCCTAGTGACCGTGTACAGCTAGGAGTACATCCTGCTGCCATGCGTTATGCCGGTCCGCGTGAAGCCATTTTCCATGCGCTTGCCCGTAAGAACTATGGCTGTACACATTTCATCGTCGGTCGTGACCATGCTGGTGTTGGAAACTATTATGGGACATATGACGCCCAATATATTTTCAGTAACTTTACAGAACAAGAGTTAGGAATAAAACCTTTATTCTTTGAGCACAGCTTCTATTGCACAAAGTGCGAAGGAATGGCATCTGATAAAACATGTCCACATGGTAAAGAAGATAGAGTGATTCTCTCAGGAACAAAAGTGCGTGAAATGCTTCGAGCTGGTGAACTTCCGCCTTCCACATTCAGCCGTAAAGAGGTTGTTGAAGTACTAATTGAAGGTTTACGCGAGAAAGCTCACGCATAGGGAGGAATTGGGATGTCTAAAGCAACGAATATAACTTGGCATAATACAACAGTCACGAAAGAAGATCGTCGCCAGCGGAATGGACACGGCAGTTGTGTCCTCTGGTTTACCGGATTATCTGGTTCTGGGAAATCAACAATCGCCAATGCCGTATCCCATGAGTTGCACCGTCTTGGAATTAGTGAATATGTACTTGATGGAGATAATATTAGACACGGCTTAAATAAAGATCTCGGCTTTTCTGAAGCTGACCGTACAGAAAATATCCGTAGAATAGGTGAAGTGGCGAAACTGTTCGTGGACAGTGGAAAAATCGTTACCACTGCTTTTATTTCACCATTTCGTTCTGATCGCGATCAAGTCCGGGAGCTGTTTGAACAAGGAGAGTTTATTGAAATCTTCATTAGCTGTCCAATTGAGGAATGTGAACGAAGAGATCCTAAACAGTTATATGCCAAGGCAAGACGAGGAGAAATCAAGGATTTTACCGGTATTGATTCCCCGTATGAAGCTCCGGTACAGCCTGAATTGATCATTCATTCGGATGCAGTGGAAGTGGAAGAAGCTGTTAAGCAGGTCTTGGACTATTTGAATAAGAAAGAAATTATTTAGATAGAGGGCTATGTTAGAGAATACTATTG
>NZ_JBALNY010000071.1:0-13399 GCF_036962145.1 Bacillus sp. JJ1764
ATAAAACCCTTAGTGTTTAGAATAACATCTTTTAATTAAAATTAACAAAGAATTAATCATGAAAATGTAATTTTTAATAATCTGTTCATACTTTTTATCCCTCTGTCATGAAATTTTAAAAATGAGGCATTCTATTAATAGCTCCAAAGAAAGCACTATGTATTTTTCCACAAATATAAAATGAGGAGAGATCCATTATGGGAAAAAAGCATCGCAGCCGCATTAATTCACCGAAAAAAAATAATCATATTCCTGCCGAAGCGATTGTAGCCGAGCATGAGGCCCATGCCAAAGAAAACCAAGCAAGAGGCGGACGTAAACGCTAACCACTAAAAAAATACCTAAGGGAGCTACCCTTAGGTTTTTATATGTTAAAGCAAGAGGATTCGATTAATAGGAAACCAGCCACCTGGTTTTAATTGATAGTAATGCTGTCCACCACGTCCTTCATCAATTAGGACGATATCCCCGGTAGTCAAGAATCTGCCCTTATAGTTTAGGGGAATTCGATCGGTTACATTAAATCGACTAAAGGTTTCCTTCAAACAATTTTCTCGGCTATTGGCCTCAATAGTTGTTCGGTAAACTTGTTTATGCCCTTTTTTTTCCCGCTGCCTTGGAGTTTGAAAGATCGTCACATCATAATGAGTACCACTTTTATTTGTTAATAGTTTGATCATTTGATCTCCTCCAACCAAAAGAGTTATTTGACTATTCTAATAATTGGAGATAACCATTAAAAATTCCTTCATCAAATTTCCACTAATTTTGTCGAATCCAAATTTTTTGATTTTCTAAGAATATCTTTCAATTACGCTTTGAATTTTCTGTTGTAGATATGGCATGTCCTGGTTGGTTATGGATAACCTAACGTTGGTTTCATCCGTTCCTATTGCTTCAGAGAATAAGCCGGCTAAACCTCTCGCTCTTCGATCAACTTGGAACATAATATCTAATTCACCGTTACCTGATGGGAGGAAGACTACTTCAAGTTCATCCAGTTTTCCTCTAAAGGGACCTGATGTTGGGACAAACTCAAATTCTTGAACAAAAGGCAAACGTCCACCCAGCCTTCTTGGTGCTTCTTCACAATCTGCTTCACGTATTCTGAAACCGAGTTGGTCAACAGCATTAAACACAGCCGTCATTAACGGATTAGGGACCACTTTTAAATAATCCTTGTCACTTGGATCCACTCCACCTTTTATATCTAGACCGGTGCTCACCCATATCTTAGACCTACCAATGGATAATGGTGTATCATATGGCAATTGGAATGAGAATGGAACTTCTTTTCTTTCATTCACTCTAATGGTGAAAGGGGCTGTCACACGAAAACGGTCAATCGTTGCGGTCACAGAATATTTACGATCATCTGATTCCCGTAAATAAGTGGTGTTCACAGAAAGATAGATATCATCTACTTGTTGATCAATCTTTCCACCTTTTATCTCCACTACCCCATTAATCGTCTCTCCAGGCATATACGTTTCCTTTTCAAGCTTTGTATCCACAGTTGCTGATCCAATCCCCACACTTGCAAAAACTTTGTTAAAGAATGACATGTTTCATACCTCCTAATTGTTTCGTTAATAGATGTATATCCGCTCTTACTTGATCACAATTCTCGTATACAGGATTTATTTGGAGTAGCCGTTTTATAATTTGCTGGCCTTGTGGTGATATATTTAACTCCTCTTCCCACGATTTTTCTTGCTGATTCTTTTCAAAGGAAAAATTCGAATAGAGCAAAAACAGTAGAAAATGACCGAGCCCGTAAAAATCTGCCTGAAAGTTTAGCTCCTTTCTTAGATCTTGGCTGGGACCCTTCTTATTTTTTGAACCATCTAACGGTCTAGCCAATCCTAAATCGATTAGTCGAATCGAAGTCCCGTCTAATAGAACATTAGGAATTCGAATATCTCGATGAATGACTCCCATTCGGTGCAAATAGTCAATTTGCTCCAGTAATTTGGAGGCAATTGTAAAAGATTCTAATTCAGTTATTTTCCAGCCCTCATAAAAAATGAGCTGCTCAAAATTCTTTCCATTAATATATTCCATCGTAAAAAATGGGATGGTATTATGCATTCCATCCTCATAATATTTTGGAAATCCAGGATGTTCAAGTGAGCCTAATAGTTTCTTCTCAAGCTCAAATCCATTTCTTCCCGCTTTAGTAAGCCTTTTATGAAGGCGAAGTGCTTTTAATACCTTTTTTGTACCAGTCTTTTCATCAAACACTAGATAACTGTGCCCATAACCGCCAGCCCCTAAATGCTTAATCACTTCGTATCGTCCAGCAATTACATCAGCTGAATGAAAAGGTCTCTCTAAAATATGGGAAAGCAATAACATCACTTTTTTGATCATCGTTTAACTGCTAAAAAAACTAGACAAGAAACTGCCGCTTTTATGCTTCTTTTTATAATGATGATGCCCCATATGATTGTGCTTATAATATTTTTGTTTTTTCCAAGCGTCACTGGACGAACCGTAATGATGGTGTTTATGATGAGAACCCAACTTACTTTGGATAATCGATTTAATGATCTTTTTGAACATCCTATTCCCTCCTCCGTCTTCGTAATCATTTATACGAAGCCACTAATAAAAGGTTTCGTGATTTCATAATTTTTCCCTTTTATCTTTGAGGAACACAAACAAAAAGCGGGCAATAAGATGCACGCCTTTCGGTTGATTTATCATAAAGGAATAACTAAATCCCCTAATTTTAAAATAGATATTACCTACTCGTCCTCTACTTCCTCATCAATAATACTTTTTTCAATTAAATATTCGAAGGTAATATCTGCGATTTCCTCCAACTCCTCTTCACTGGGAACGTATCCCCTTTTTACCAGCTCATGAAAGAAAAATTCTGCAATCTCTTCTGTATCAATAAAAACCTCAATTTCTTTCAAGCTATCGCCCCCTTTTTACAGAATGTATGAACCATAAAGCTTTTTCATGCTAGTTACTTAAAAAAGCTTCTGATATAATTTCGTGCTTTTGTGTACAACGTTAAAAAGGAAGTCTTTTTAAGAATGGACAAGCATAAAATAAGTAAAAACAACCATTAGAGGTGTGAGAATATGTCAGAATTAAAATGGAAGTTAGAAGCTTTAAGAAATGATCTGAATCAAGAAGAAAGTCATATCATTAAATGGTTTGAAAGAATAACAGATACCATGTTTTCTATGATTAAATGGGCGGGAATTCCATTCGTCATCTACCTATTAGTTGAAATCATCAGATGGTAGCTATACATGGCTTTTTCCGTCTTCCTTTGAGATGGCTTTCAATTTTTTCAAGATAACCCGCATGACCTGATAATATTCCTGGTCATGAAATAAATTATATAAAATCCGATAATCATTATAGAGGTCTAACAGATCATCTATCAATCTCTTCTTTTCTTTTTTTCGGGTGATTTCTTCAAGCTCTGATTGGCGAACTTGATTCTTTATTTGCGACTTAGAATTGTTTTTTTCCTGCTTATTCACTAAGTATAAGAGACCTAGTTTTTGAATAAAGGTGTCCGCACTTTCCGCATCGGCGATTAAAGTAAGTTCGTCCTCCCCGACTTCAAGCCACTCCCCATCATTAACCCTGGAGAGCTCATAAATAACATCTTCCCACGCATCATCTTTAGAACGCCAAATTTCTGTCCGGAAACCAACTACTTTGAAAAGGTCTCCCTCATATCCCTTTACTTGAACAACATCCCCAATGAAAAACTTATATTCAATATCAATATGCTCCTGTTCCAACACCTTGCCATCGTAATCTGACAACGGCTTTAAAGCAGATTCAACAAATAAGCCATGGCTTTTATTTACTTCATATACATACGAACCATCCAGCCATTTTACATCTGTTACATTTCTAAATTTACTGGATCCTTTAAACTTTTGGTTTAAGGTTTTTCCATCCATAATATAAAACAATAAAAAAAAACCGCATACCATATTGGTACACAAGTTTACTTTGCTTTAATCTCCGCTCTATCAGGTGGTTTATTTTCTTGACTATTTTGCTTGTAGGTTTTATTAAACAATTCAATTAGTCCCCTAGCCGCTTTATCCGGATCAAAAGTACCTCTTTCTGCATACTTAACTTTCATGGTGAAATCACCTCGTTGTATCATATGCAAGTCGTTTTTGAATGGAATCTTGTCTATTATGTATTTGTTATAATTTGAGAAAAACGGAAGAATGAACTTATTGAACCGTTGACCCAAAACCTTTCAAAAAAAAAGAGCTGCCGCCACAACTCGATTATTACTTTCAAGACCAAATGCTTTTCACATTCTTTAACATTAGCTGTTTTCTAGTTTATTGTGTACTGCCTGTAAGATGCGCGTCAAACATATCAATGATTTCAAGAAACCTATCAGCTTCCCGGAAAACATGGTCTGCTAATAAAGGATGAATAATGCTCTTTATTCTACATTGCTCAATTAAATCACGGGCCGTTCTCTTAAAGTCCCTAAGAGAAGCGACCGACACCCGATTTTGATCAAGGAATTGATCTAAAAGAGGAACTGTTTGAGATTGTGGCTTCATAGAATCTAAATCTCTTGCTTGATACAGCAATTGATCAAAATCATTGCTGAAATTCCGTGCTACATCAACTAGTTTCCTTTCTGATGGATCAAGGAGATGGCCAATAAATTTGGCATGATCTGCCATAATCCTTAAAAAGAAGACATTTTCTTTAATAATGGCATCTGGAAGCGGTTGTAATTTCCCTTCATTTAATTCCATTAATCTTTTTCTAAAATAATTGGCTTCCCTACTTGTATGGTCAACTAATAGTGGGAAATTATTTTGCCCAGGCAATTTGCATGTGAGAATTAGTCCTAAAACTTTTCTTTTAAATACGAAAATATTCGTTGCAGCTTGTTGTACCTCGGAATTAAATCTTCTTATTTGTTCGGGGTCTGTTTGGTTATTGAAGGAATAGGCAGTTTGTTCGATTTGTTCAAATAAGCGATAAAATTGATTAGCCTCTTGAATTAGTTGAGTATCCTCTGCTCTAAACCCTAATCGAAGAAATAAAGAATGCTCTTTCATGATCCTAGCCCAAAAACGAATTTCATTTAATGAACGCTCAACGAATAGCCGAGATGTAACCCCTGTATCAGCATGTAATTCGCGTTCTTGTCCGTTCATCCTAAGGCCCCCTTAAATACTGCAATTATTCTATTGTTATTGAATAGGTCATTTAAATATTCCTAAAACAGTTCCACCACATAAATTATTGTTGGGATTATAATTTAACTCAAAGTAAAACGAGACCTAATAAAGATCTCGTTTATGCTTTAAATCTCTTATAAATTTATAGTGTGCTTTGTACTAAGCTTTTCCCTTGTTTGTTTTGCTGCTTCAACCATCACCTTTAGTGCTTCCACCGTTTCATTAATACCGCGTGTCTTTAAACCGCAATCAGGATTAATCCAGAACAGCTTCGGATCAAGTACCTGAAGAGCACGATCAACGTTTCTTACCAGCTCTTCAAGCTTTGGTACACGTGGACTATGAATGTCATATACTCCAAGACCGATGCCTTTGTGATACGTATTTTCTTCAAAGGCATGAATTAATTCACCATGACTTCTTGATGTTTCAATTGAAATAACATCAGCATCGAGTGCTTTAATGGCATCGATAATCTCTTCGAAGTCTGAATAGCACATATGAGTATGAATTTGTGTATCATTTCGCACTGAGGTGGTAGCAAGTTTAAATGCATAAACTGCAGCGTTCAGATAGGTTTCCCAGTTTTCACGTTTTAATGGAAGTCCTTCGCGTATTGCCGGCTCATCGACTTGAATCATTTGGATTCCATTTACCTCAAGTGTTTCCACTTCTTTTCGAAGCGCAAGCGCAATTTGATTGGCAACATCATAGCGTGAAATATCATCGCGTACAAACGACCAATTTAATATTGTTATTGGACCTGTTAACATCCCTTTTACCGGCTTGGTTGTTAAGGATTGTGCATATACAGTTTCTTTAACTGTCATTGGAGCTTGATAAGACACGTCCCCATAAATAAGAGGCGGCTTTACACAACGGGAACCATATGACTGAACCCAGCCAAATTTTGTGAATTGAAAACCGGCTAATTTTTCTCCAAAATATTCAACCATATCTGTACGTTCAAATTCTCCATGTACAAACACATCTAAGCCAAGCTCTTCTTGAATATCAATCCATTTTCTTATTTCGGCATTAATATATTCTTCATATTCCGCATCCGTTAACTCGCCTTTACGCCAATTTAAACGCTGTTTTCTTACCTCTTGGGTTTGTGGGAAGCTTCCAATTGTTGTGGTTGGTAGAAGTGGCAATTGAAAAGCCTCTTCCTGAATCTTTTGACGAACATGAAATGGTACTTCACGTTCTACTTTATAGTCATGCAAATTTTGAATGGCTTCACGAACTTGTTTGTTATTTCGAAAAGATGATTCATTTAAAGTTTGAATCAATTTTGTACTTGCCGCCATTTCTTCTTGTATCGCATCTCTTCCAATTTGTATACCTTTTGTAAGGACAGCGATTTCATATAATTTTTCATCAGCAAATGATAATGCTTCCTTTAATACCTCATCGAGTGATTCTTCACTTTTAACGGTCACAGGTAGATGCAATAAACTTGATGAAGGTTGTACAATAAGGTGATCTTTTGAAACGACTTTTGTAATCTCTGCTAGGGTGGATAATTTATCATCTAGATTCGCACGCCATATATTACGTCCGTCAATTATTCCAGCAGCAAGCACCTTATCTTTTGGGAAACCAAGTTTTTTCAAAGCAATAAGATTCTGACCATGATCATGTACAAAATCAAGACCAATCCCTTGAACAGGAAGTGAAATGACATCTTCGAAATGTTCAATACTATCAAAATATGTTTGTAAAATCACCTTTACGTTTGGTGCCGCCTCATGCAACGTTCTATAGACGCCTTTAAATAATGCAACCTCTTCTTTTGAGATTGTTGTAGAGAGAATTGGTTCATCGATTTGTACCCACTCTACACCTTCTTTTTGCAATTCACGTAAAATCTCAGCATAAAGCGGAACAAATTGATCTACAACTGCATGGAACTCACTTTCTTTATACCCTTTTGACAACTTTACGAATGTTACAGGTCCTAAGATAACAGGCTTTCCGTCAATACCAAGTTTTTGCTTTGCCTCTTTATAAAATTGAAGTGGGCGATTTTCGACAAGGGAAGGTATTGATCTGTCCAGTTCTGGAACAATATAATGATAGTTTGTGTTAAACCATTTTGTCATTTCAGATGCTATCGAACCGTTAGTGCCTCGTGCTATATCAAAATACGTTTCAAGTGATACTTTACCTCCATCGTATTTAAAGCGCTTCGGTACTAGACCGAACATAACAGCAGTATCAAGAACATGGTCATACAAGCTAAAGTCTCCGACTGGGATCAGGTCAATTCCTTTATCCTTTTGTTTTTGAAGATGCTGCAAACGAATCTCCTCGACCTGTTTTAAGAACACCTCTTTTTCTAGTTTACCACCCCAAAACTGTTCGAGTGCCTTTTTCCATTCACGATTTTCACCAATTCTCGGATAACCCAAATTCGAGCTTTTCACTTTATTCATCGTTTTTTAACTCCTTCTATGTTTGTATTTTCGTCTTCAACTAAAAAATCTCCCTTTTCAATTGGAAAAGAGAGATTTATACGCATAGCTAACTAGAGTTGAGACCATCTGGTTTTCTCAACACGTATTCATCACTCCTCCCTATACATCCGTAGAGTACAAGCGCATACAACAGGCAGGTCTCCTGACTTTGGTTCATCGCTTCTTATCCCTTCCCATTTCAAACTATGAAACAGTGGTTCATGATAAGTCGCTCCCCATTACAGTGGCGGGACCGTGCCGGAATTTCACCGGTCTTCCCTTTTAAGCTGTGTAGATGATTCTCACAGCACCTGATGCATCTGATATTAAATTTTAAATTAGAAAAAGACAAAAGACCCCTCTATTTGAAAATAGAGAGGTCTTCATCACTTATAGAATCCTCTCTTATTTGTCAAAGCAAAATGCTTTGCAGGAATTAGCACCTTTTCAACAAAGTTGTTGAATGGTTGCCGGGCTTCACAGGGCCAGTCCCTCCACCTCTCTTCATAAGAGTTTTAATAGTTTATAATGTTCTGAATTTAATAGTCATAATAGCATTAGAAACACGAGCTGTCAAAAGTAATTTTCAAAAAACATAAATATTTTGCCTAATTCAATAAAGTTTTTAGTCCTCAATCAACCTATTAAGAAGGAGTTATTTTGCCACCCACTTTAAACAAAAAAGGAATAAGTGACAATAAAATAATTCCTACTACAAATGTTGATATGATTAACTCTTTCCATATAATTAAATTCTTTGAAAACATTTGAAAGATAACTAATGAATTTATTGGAAGGTTAAGTAATAAACCAGTGAGAAGTCCTGGTGCATACTTTTTCATCAATATGGTCGCAATAAGGTGCGGAAAAATAGCATTTAAAATCATTGAACCTAAAAATCCAATAAAAATCCATTTCGCAAAATCTAATTCTGGCATATACAAAAAACTAAATGCAGATAAATAAGCCAAAATAGTTATAAAAATAACAGCAAAAAGGAATTCACTTGAAGAAACTGGCTTTTGAAACCTTGAAGATTGCTGTGACCATTTAGGCAACCATATTGCTTCTTCGATATTATGAAGTGTAATAGCAAAACAAAAAAATATTACAAGATAACAGACCATATATCTTCCCCCTCTTCAAGTAACTTACATCGTTAATTGAATAAGAATTACGCAATAAATTTTGATAGTCTCAGACTTTCATATGTGTCTGTCATTTCAAATACAAATGAGTTTTATTTATTGCCATTCAATTTCAATCGTGACTTCAGAAGATACTTTTTTTGTATTATGATTTGCTATTTCGTTCGTCGAAAACCAGATTTTCTTTATAAATGTTTTTAGGAAAGTATTACAATCTTCTGGTTCGAGTGTCTCAATCCAAGTTAACATTTCAATTATTTGTTCTAAACGTTGTTGTTCTTTATCAGATTGATTCAAGTTTTCTAATTGAAGATCGATGAATTCAATCTGTTGAACCACTTGTTTGATTTGTCTCTCGTTTTCATCGCTCAATTCCAGAAACTCACTCTTGCTTATTTCTCCATCCGCCCTCATGATGGTTAAATTTCTTTGCCTCTTTTCAAACCTTTCTAACTGCTTTACCATTGATTCTTTTTGGTATGTCAACTTCTTTTCTTCATCCATTGTATCAAGGGTTTTTAATTTTTCTAATGATTTTTTAAAGTCCTTGTTCTCCAAAGCTTCCTTTGGCATAAAGAAGGATTTGTTCGTAGTAAGCTGAGATAAATAACCATTTGTTTGACCAAGTCCATCAGATATTTGTTTTAATCCACCGTTAACATCCAATAATTTTTCACCAAAGATACTGAAACCGTTAAGTCCAGCTACAAGCTGTTCCTGACCTGATTTCATTTGGCCAAGACCATCGTTCACTTTATTCATATTTGTGACGATGGTGCCAATTCCGGAGGACGCTTGACCTAGTCCGGCTTTCAGCTTGTTCATCCCATCTGCCATTTGCGATAAGCCACTGCTTATACTGGCAAGATTGGTATTGGCTGTACCAAATCCAGAGGTTACGGCATTGTAATTCTCATTTAAGGTATTAATACCTTCAGGTGTAATGGGTGCCAGCGATGCAGACAACTGATCAATGGTTTGTTTTAATGCCTGATAATTGGCATCTTTATTAGAATTGGAATAACTGCTTCCTAAGGCATCTGCCATAGATTGCATTTGCATGATTGCACCTTTCACACCAAGAAGAGCCTGTGCTGCCTCTTGGTAGTGGGTACCCATCTCTTTATAACCGGCCTGCATTTTACCATAATTTTCAGCTAGGATGGCTATGCCGCTGCTCATTTTGGAGAGATTTGTTTCGATGGCAGCCATTCCATTGCTAATCGATTGTGAATTCGTTGTCCCGTCATCAATACCTGATTGGATTTGTTTTAATCCATTGGTTAGGGCACTCATTCCATCTTGAAGCTTTGCTGTACCATCAACCATTTGGTTGACTTTAGAAAAGTCTGCTGATCCGAGCTTTTCTTGTGCTTCTGTCAATCCATCATGTATCTGGTCCACACCATTTTGAGTTTGCGAAATTCCATCTGTTACAGATTCCATTTGACGATCAACGTAAAAATCCTCAATCT
The DNA here is from genome assembly GCF_036962145.1 of Bacillus sp. JJ1764. NCBI lineage: Bacteria > Bacillati > Bacillota > Bacilli > Caryophanales > Bacillaceae > Bacillus > Bacillus sp. JJ1764. Next base: position 10,287 of record NZ_JBALNY010000071.1, read on the forward strand.
TCTTCCCTAAAGGCTGGGTAACAGAGGAAACTTGCTTCACACCTTTAATTTCCTTTATTTTTTCTGTTACATCATCAATGACCGCAAGAGAGTCATTATTATCAAGTGCTTTTTTATTCTCAATGACCACTGTAGCAGGCATTGCCTGCCCTTTACCAAAATGCTTCGCAACTAGATTGATAGCTTTAGATGAAGGGTATCGATCTCCAAGTTCCCCAACGGTATCAAAGTTAAGCTTTTCCTGATGGAAATAGACCATTGGCCCAATGATTAATAGGATTACGATGATCACGATAGCAGGATACTTTGTGCCAAAGGAAGAGGTTTTCTCCCAGAACTTGTTTTCCTTATGGCCATTTACATTTTTAGATGGCCAGAAAATTTTCTTACCCAATACTTTCATGATAAAAGGGGTTAACGTCAAAATTTCCAGTAACAGGACGGTAACACCTATTACGACAACAACACCAGATTTATAAATAGGGGACTCAGAAAAAACTAGAGCAAGGAATGCAATAAATACCGTAAGAATACTATAGGCAATTGTTTTTCCAGCTGTTTTATAGGTCGTGATAATCGAATCATCTACTGAGTGACCCTGTGATAGTTCTTCTTTAAATCGATTAAACAAAAGGATATTGTAATCTGTACCGATCCCAAAAAGGATCAGAACCAGTAGCATTTGAGTCAGGCTGGTTACAGGAAATCCAGTTTTATCTATTAACTGGGCTGCAATTCCCATGGAACAGAGATAGGAAAAGGCGACAGCCACAAGGGAAATCAGCGGGGTCACGATTGATCTAAATGCTAAGATCAGTACGACTAAAATAAAGACAACGGTCAAAACAGCACTCTTCTCGACACCGGATTGAGATGCCTTTAAATAATCATTATTGATAAAATCTTCCCCACTAAGGAAATAATCAACAGGTACTTGATCTAGTTTACTTTCAAACTGCTTCTTGATTTCGTCTATTTCTCTATCTTTCTTATCAAGTTTATAGCTCACCATGAGTGTGGTGCCATCTTTAGAAACTAATGAGCTTTTTGCTTCGGGCATACTGAAGGGATCAATCATGTTTGTGATACCCAGCTCTGACCGACTATCATGAATAGACTTTACCGCATCACCGATTTTTTTCAACTCATCATTAGAAATTTTATTTTTATCATAAAAAACTATAAGGTTGTTTGTGCCCGTCGTCGTATCCATTTTCTTCAGGATATGATTTGCCATGACCGAAGGACTCTCACTACTTGTTCCTTGCTGCCCCTTTTGCCGGAGTATGGCATTGATGTCAGGTTGAATGACTGTTAGCAATATTGTCACAATCAACCAGATTGTGAATAGGACCCAACGCCCTTTTATGATGCTTCTCACTTTGCATCCTCCATTTTCAATTAAAATGTTTATTTTTTACGATTGCCTTTTTCAGAGAAAAACAAAATGTCGATGAATTCACGATGATCCAATCCTTCAGCTTCCATTTTTTCCTTAACAGCTGATACTAATAATTCCATCCCCTTCTCGACAATCGCTTGTTCGTTTGGAGTCAACAGGTTTAATACTCCCATTAAAGCCTTATTGGTTATCTCTGCTACGTTCTCATCTATTTCTTCCGCAAGTCGTTCAGACAAGGAAATGTCCGCTAATCGCTTATCCTTTGGATTAGGGGTTTTTATTAGGAATCCCTTAGAAATAAGTCTTTCCACAATGTCTGAAACTGTACTTTGCGTCATTTTTAGGTTTTGAGAGAGTTGTTTGATACTGACAGTTTTATGAGCAAACACATCGCCAATAACTCTTACTTGTGGAATCGTGACACCATGCTCCTCAGCTTCTTTCTGAAGGCTTTTCATTGTATAACGATGAATAAAATCGACTGATTCCCCAATAAATCTAGCTTTATCCACTACTTCACCCCCACCTTTCATAAAATAAATCGTATACGATACATCGCATACGATTTATTTTATGGGTATAAACCCCTATTGTCAATGTTAATGATATTTAAATAGGAAAAATGCCAATCACAATGGACTGGCATTTAAGTGTTAATTAATATTTTTTTAAGTAGATCTTTTCCATTGTATGATCGGAGCCCTTTTTAAACACAATATGTGCCCGTCGTCTTGTTGGCAATATGTTTTCAATGAGATTTGGGGCATTAATTTCCTGCCAAATTTCAGCTGCTTTGTTCATCGCTTCATCCTTGGTCAGCGAGGTAAATCGGTTAAAATAGGACTTCGGATTCTGAAAAGCCGTCTGTTGAAGCATCAAAAATCTTTCAATGTACCACTTTTTAATGTTTATTTCATCTGCATCAATATAGATGGAGAAATCAAAAAAGTCGCTGACAAATACTTGATCGGTCTTATTCACTTGAAGGACATTAATCCCTTCTACAATTAGTATATCCGGATTGCTTATTACTTCAACTTGATCAGGAACAACGTCATACGTTAAGTGGGAATAGACAGGTGCTTCCACTTTCCTTTTTCCCGATTTCACATCCATCAAAAACTTTATTAACTTTTTTGTATCATAGCTCTCGGGGAACCCTTTTCTACTCATTAGCCTTTTTCGTTCCAAGGTCTCTTTTGCGTATAAAAAACCGTCAGTCGTAATTAAAGATACCTCTGGATGACTGTCCCACCGTGATAAAAGGGTTTGAATAACCCTGGCAGTGGTGCTTTTCCCAACCGCTACACTTCCAGCAATTCCAATAATATAAGGGACCTTCTTAGCTTTGAAGTCTAAAAAGGAGTTAGTTGCCCCCTGCAATTGTTGCGAAGCCTTCACTTTTAAATTAATTAAACGGGTCAACGGCAAATAGACTTCTTCCACCTCTTGAAGAGAGATTTCTTCATTTAACCCCTTAATCTTCTCTAGCTCTTCCGCTGATAACAACAGAGGAGTTTTATTGCGCAGAGCTGACCATTTTTGTCTATTGAATTCAATATAATTTCTATAGGGATTCATTTTTAAAAAACCTCACCATTAAAAGTAAATACAGTTTAACAAATAAGGGGGAATATTTCTAAACAAACGTTTAGTCAATAAAAAGGCTCTGTTAAACTAGTCTGTTGATTTGCGTTCCAGGCACTTCGCT
>NZ_JBALNY010000071.1:13428-16863 GCF_036962145.1 Bacillus sp. JJ1764
GGAGTCTTCGTGCCTTCCACTCCGATCAACAGGGTTTTAAATCATCAGTATTCTTTAACATAGCCAATAAAAAAGAACCAAGAAAGATGTAACGGTTGTACATTTTCCAGATTCTTTTGAGTTATATTGTGGTCGCTTCTACATGGAGGTTCAAATTAAGATCTGCATATTGAGCAACCCTATTTCTCCCCAGTTTCTTCGCTTGATATAGAGCTTTATCCGCAAGATCTAATAGTTGACATGATTTAGTAATTTGATTTGGGATGATGGAGGCCACGCCTAAACTCAAAGTTACCGATCTATTTATTTTAGATCTTTCGTGAGGGATATGTAAATTTTCAATTTCTAATCGGATCCTCTCAGCTATAAAACATGCCTCATTTGAATCTTTTTGAGGAAGGATGATCGCAAATTCCTCTCCCCCATATCTTGCACAGATAGACTCATATGAATTCATTAAGTCTTTCACTCGGTTTGATATAGTAATCAAACACTGATCACCTAATACATGTCCATAGTGATCGTTGTAACATTTAAAATAATCCACATCGAATAAAATTACGGAAAGGGGCTCTCGTTTTTGAAGAGAAGAGGCTATATACTCATTAAGAATTTTATCAAAGTATCTACGGTTATAAAGAGCTGTTAAGCCGTCCACATTTGATAAGTATTCCAGCTTTTTCTCATTTTCTTTGCTTTTGGTTATGTCATTGCGAATAACAATATATTGAAATGGCTGATTATTTTTATCCAAAAATGGAACAATCGTTGTATAAACCCAAAAATATTTACCGCTTTTTGTTTTATTTCGCATTTCTCCGTTCCATACTTTTCCTTGGGAAACAGTATCCCAAAGGTCTTTAAAAAACTCTTTTGTGTGATAATCACTGTTCAACATTCTCATGTTTTTTCCCTTTAGTTCTTCGTACGAATATTCAGAGAGACGGCAAAATTTTTCATTGGCATATAAAACATTGGCATTTTTGTCAACAATCTGCACTAGGTTTGACTCGTCTAATGCAAATTTTAAATCTTGAAGATCTTTAAGCGTATCCAGATAATTTTTCTCAAGTTCATTTCTATGAACCTTATTATTGTAAGAAATAATCAAACTATCAATGATCTTGATTCTTGATTTCAAAGTCACTGGTGTTTTCCTAAGGTTGTCCCATTTACTTTTGATATAGAGTGAAAAAAATACTAACAACAACGTAAAAAGAAAAAAATCGATTATCCCATGATTAAATCCCATTTTGCTTTCCTCTCACCCCAAGATAATCAGTTAAAAAACGTAAAAACATTCCAATTGATGGTTTATTTTATAGTGTAATGTATTCAATGTTTAAAACCAATGTCTTTTTTTTGACATTCTATTAAATGAAACCTTAAGAGGCCTTTCCATGTTTTGGCTAAAACAAAATTGCTCTCTTAGATGTTATATTGCCTTTTAAATTCAAAAATCTCATTTACAGCCTGCTGATATCCACCTGACCTTAGTAAGGATTCCCTCATTTGTACCGCAGCTTTTTGGAAAGAAGGTTGGTTTATCACATATTCTGCAGCTTCACGCAACTGCTTTGGCGTCAACTCTTGCATTTGTAATTGAATTCCAGCTCCAATTTCGGCAACTTGTTCGGCAATAAACGGTTGATCTGCGCTCTGCGGGAAGACAATCAGCGGTACTCCGTAATAGAGGCTTTCGTGGACACTGTTCATTCCACCATGAGTGATAAATAATTTAGCGTATTCTAGTACCTCTGTTTGCGGAACATAATTTTTTACAATAAAGTTTTTAGGTATATCCCCCAAATCAGAAGCTTGAGTTTTATTCCCAATCGACATGACCACAGGATGTTCTGTGTTGCCAAATGCCACGACACATAGCTTATAAAATTCAATCTCTTGATTAAAGACAGTTCCTAAAGATATGTAAATTGGATTTTTTTCCATGATTGTCGTTAAATCAACGTTTTCTTGCGTCTGCCTTGGAGTGATCGATGGACCTACAAATTTATAGGTTTGATCAAATTCTTCTTCAAATGGTTGAAAGCCCCTGATGGTGTAGACAATGGTAAGCCTTGCAGGGTTACAAAATACTTCATAAGGAGAATCGATCTGCACACCATATTTCTCCTCCACCCTTTCGACCAACCTTTGATATTCACGGAAAGTTTCTGCGGGAATATTTTTCGAAAGCTGCTTGAGCTTGTTATGGAATGATGCTTCCGACTCTGCAAAAGTAGTACAAGAATTTATAGCAGGTAACTTTAGAATTTGAGAGAGTAAGCGACCACAACCAAACATAGAATCGTGAAGGATATAATCAAACTGCTCTCCTTCAATTTGTTCCAAAACACTTGGTATCACAATATCTGCCGTATGCAGCAAACCATTGATTCTTTCGAGAAAATTACTTCTCCCGCCAGAGATAAAGGCTTTTATAAACCTTTGGGCATCAATCGTTCTTACAGTTGCCCCTGTTTTTTCTAATCGCTCTCGAAACTCTTCGATTGTAAAATATACAACCTCCTCGCCTCGCTTAATCAGTTCTTGTACCAATCCTATGGTTGGATTTACATGCCCTTCTGATCCACTATTTATAAATAAAACTCTTGCCATGGTAACGACTCCTTTACAAAAATTTCTATTGTAAAGCATGATATCTAACTATTATTTTAAGGATTCTTTGTCTAGATAGGGTAAAAAAATAAGCAGTGCTTTTCTAAAATTGAAATTACACTGCTTTCTATTTTAACCGACTGAAACATAAAATAAAAAGCTTACTCAATGAGCAAGCTTAACCACTATAAACACTATCACATGTTCCCGCTTTTGGTTCATAATAACAATGATTTTTAAATTGACCGGATTGTGGTTGACCGTACCAAGTCGGAGGACATGGGGCATGTGGATTAAAATACCAAAGGGCATATTTCCCTGGGTGTTGTCTCCAATACTCCAAATTCTGTCTGGCTAATCTTCTTTCCGCAGTTCGTGCTCTTTGATAAAAAACATTGCCTTTTTGAACTGCTTCAAAGGAAAAATTTCCTCCTTGTACTTGATAAATAACTTGGTTTACTGTTCTTAAACCTTTAAAATCTAAACAATTAGCTACAAGGCGATTCACTATGACGTTACCAACATATAACATCCCCTGTTTTCCTTCACCTTCGGCTTCTGCTCTCATCATCCTTGCCATTAAATCAACATCTGAACTTCGGTAACTTACTCTCGGCATTTTTCCACCTCCAACATATAGTATGAAAAAAAGCCTGCATTGATGTCTTTGTTTATTTACTACATATGGTTTGTTGTTAATATATTTCCTATTAAATGAAAACACTTTGTTGGAAGGATCAATACTACGGAACCCCACTACGTTTCCAACGTTGATGCTGAATTCATAAATATGGGAATATAGACGGTCTCTACGTT
>NZ_JBALNY010000072.1:0-8818 GCF_036962145.1 Bacillus sp. JJ1764
TTGGACGTGTGTCTACTTTCTTAGATATTTATATTGAAAGAGATTTAGAAAACGGTACATTAACAGAAACAGAAGCTCAAGAGTTGGTTGACCATTTTGTCATGAAGCTTCGTCTTGTAAAATTTGCACGTACACCTGATTATAATGATCTATTCAGTGGTGACCCAACATGGGTAACAGAATCAATCGGTGGTATGGGTAACGATGGTCGTTCGCTTGTAACAAAGAACTCATTCCGTTTCCTTCATACACTTGAAAACTTAGGACCAGCACCAGAGCCAAACTTAACCGTTTTATGGTCTAGCCGTCTACCTGAGAATTTTAAAAAGTTCTGTGCGAAAACGTCCATTAAAACTAGTGCAATTCAATATGAAAATGACGATATTATGCGCCCTGAATACGGCGATGATTATGGTATTGCTTGCTGTGTATCTGCGATGGAAATCGGTAAACAAATGCAATTCTTTGGTGCACGCGCAAACTTAGCAAAAACCCTTCTATATGCAATCAATGGTGGCGTAGATGAAAAATTAAAAATGCAAGTTGGCCCTAAATTCCAAGCAATTACTTCTGACATTCTTGATTTTGACGAGGTAATGGAAAAATTCGATAATATGATGGAATGGCTTGCAGGTCTTTATATAAATGCTTTAAATATCATTCACTATATGCATGACAAATATAGCTATGAGCGTATTGAAATGGCATTACATGATACACAAATCTTAAGAACGATGGCAACTGGTATTGCTGGATTAAGTGTTGCCGCTGACTCATTAAGTGCTATTAAATATGGTCAAGTGAAAGTAATCCGTGATGAAAACGGCTTAGCAGTTGACTTTGAAACAACCGGAGAATTCCCTAAATACGGAAATAACGATGATCGTGTTGACAGCATTGCGGTAGAAATCGTAGAAAACTTTATGAAAAAGCTACGTAAGCATGTTACTTATCGTAACTCCGTACACACACTTTCAATTTTAACGATTACTTCTAACGTTGTTTACGGTAAGAAAACAGGTAATACACCTGACGGACGTCGTGCAGGGGAACCTTTTGCACCAGGTGCAAACCCAATGCACGGAAGAGATACTAAAGGTACATTAGCATCATTATCGTCTGTTGCAAAACTTCCATATGCATATGCTATGGACGGTATCTCTAATACTTTCTCCATCGTTCCTAAAGCATTAGGAAAAGAAGAAGAAAGTCAAGTTAGCAACCTTGTATCCATCCTTGATGGTTACGCAATTAAGTCAGGTCACCATTTAAATGTCAACGTCTTTAACAGAGAAACACTTTTAGACGCTATGGAACATCCAGAATTATATCCACAATTAACGATTCGTGTTTCTGGCTATGCGGTTAACTTCATCAAATTAACAAAAGAACAACAACTAGACGTTATTAACCGTACATTCCATCAGTCACTTTAATCAATGATTGGAGCCGCCCTTTATCCTAAAGGGGGCTCCTGCTTTATACGAAAGGGGTAAATCATCATGAACGGAAATATTCATTCTATAGAAACACTAGGTACAGTTGACGGTCCCGGAATCCGTTATATCATTTTTACACAAGGGTGCTTGTTGCGCTGTCAATTTTGCCATAACGCAGATACATGGGAAATAGGTACCGGTAAACAGATGACTGTTTCTGAAATCATGAATGATTTGGAGTCTTATCTTCCTTTCATTCAAGCATCCGGCGGTGGTATAACCGTTAGCGGTGGAGAACCTTTATTGCAAGTTCCGTTTTTAATCGAGTTATTTAAAGCATGTAAAAAGAAAGGCATTCATACTACAATTGATTCTTCTGGCGGCTGTTTTTCTCATGCTCACTTGTTTATTGAACAGATGGAGGAACTTCTTAAATACACAGATCTCATTTTATTAGATTTAAAGCACATTAACCGTAAAAAACATATTCAATTGACTGGTATGGCCAATGACCACATCTTGGAGTTTGCAAAATTTTTATCTGATCGGCAAGTTCCGATTTGGGTTCGTCATGTTCTTGTTCCAACCGTTACCGATGAACCAGAGGATCTTAAACAACTTGGTGAATTTATTGGAACTCTTCAAAATGTACAAAAGATCGAAATCCTTCCTTATCATAAGCTTGGAGTTTATAAATGGGAGGCTCTAGGTCATGAGTACCAACTTAATCACATAGAACCGCCAACCGAAGATAAGGTCGAGTTTGCCTCTCAAATGTTAACGGCACATTGGAAAAAACCTATTGTAAAGTAAGTTCTGCAAAAGTAATGATATAGTCCGCAACTAAAAAGGAATCCGATTAAATAAGCGGATTCCTTTTACTTATTAATAGTATTAATCAACTACAATATAAGCAATCATTGGACCGTTATGTTCTCGGTTTGAATGGATTTTACAGATTAAACGATAAGTACCTTCTTTTTCAAATTGAAGGGGAACAATGGTTTCCTTCCCTTTTTCTACTGTACCCTTTATGTCGGTTCCCTCAATATAAAAAGGATGTTTTTCCCCGTTAATACCGCTGATGTATAACCTTACCTTTTCGTCCTTCTGTAAAAAAATGGTGCCAGGATCCCACCTGTAAGCCTCCATTTCTTTTCCATTGTTCATTTTTGTTTTAAATTCAGCGGTGACCATGTGAATCTCTCTGATTGATTGTTTTGATTGTTGGTTAAAAACGGTTGCATCCCCTGCCTTTAACATAAACCAAGCTGATATAACTACTAACATCAGACCGACAGTTAAGAAGAAAAGAAAAGTCTCTTTTTTTAAAACAAGAAATTTCACCAAAAAACCCCCTTGGATAAATTTGTTCTATTTCATACTTATGCAGGCGGGGTCAGAAAACTTGTCTACTTTTTATTTAATGTGATAATTTTCCATATGGTTGAATGAAAAGGAAAATGTCAACAATATTAAAGACTTCAACTTTAATTTTACTCTTTAAACGTTTATATTTAAGTAAGGAACGAAAAATAGGTGGTAATTTTATTGGTGATTAGCAAAGAAAAAATGATTAAAGCAATTAAATTTATTTTTCCATTATTTTTATTAGTTTTTGCCATTATTGAAATTCAAAAGTTTACTAAGAACTTAAATTCCCAGTTGTTAAAAAATGAATTAAGTCATTTGGATATTTGGGTTTTATTATTAATCTTGGCAATTACCTTGGCTGCAGTGTTGCCAATGCTGCTTTATGATGTAGTTTTAGTGCGGATTCTTAAGCTCAAGGTACCAAAAAACGAACTATTGGAGCAATCATTTATTGCCAATGCCTTTTCTAATTTGATAGGCTTTGGCGGCATTGTAGGAGCTATGTTAAGAACGTATTTCTTCCATAAATTTGAAATGGATAAGCGGAAACTTTTAAGTATAATAGCCACTGTGTCACTCTTTTATTTAACAGGAATTTCTTTTCTATCCTGGATTGTGACAATTGGTTTTAGACAATTTCCTTTGTTCTTAGATACTAAATGGCTCTATTTTGCCGTCCTGGGTATAGGTTTATATTTACCTGTTTTTATTACGATACATATTATCAAATTTAAAAAAGATGAACATTCACTCATAACGAAAAAAGTGGGTTTGGAATTGATTGCCGTTTCCATTATTGAATGGTGTGCTGTGTTTTTGGCAATCTTCTTGATCAGTCGAATTTTAGGGATTAACGTACCGATAGATAAACTTTTCCCGCTTTATATCGTTGCAGCATGTGCCGGTATTTTAAGCATGATTCCCGGAGGTATAGGTTCGTTTGATCTAGTGTTCATCTGGGGAATGCATGATTTACATATACCAGAAGAAAAAACACTTGTTTTGTTGTTGTTTTATCGGCTTGGGTACTATTTTGTACCATTTTTTATCAGCTCTATTTTCTTTATAAAACTATACTGGAAAAAATGGAATCAGTCATGGAACGATCTGCCAAAGGCGATTGCGCAAGGGATTAGCCATGTACTGTTGACCATGCTGGTTTTTTTATCTGGATTGATTTTATTGCTTTCTGCTAGTGTTCCGGGAATTATGTCTAGACTCCGAATTGCCCAAGAGCTCTTGTCGTTTCCAATCATTAATGTGTCGCATCAGCTTTCGGTTGCAGCAGGGTTTTTACTGTTGGGATTGTCCCGGGGCATCGAATACAGCGTTAAACGGACTTATGATCTGACAATGCTTGCCTTGATTCTTGCGGCGCTATTTTCGATATTTAAAGGTATCGATTATGAAGAGGCGATTTTTCTCATCACTGTTGCCTTGTTATTAAGAATTTCGAAAGGACAGTTTTACCGAGAAAGCTATGTACTAACATGGGGAAAAACCTTTTTTGATGTAACAGTTATTCTCATCATCACCTCTATGTATCTAATTATCGGCTATTTAAATCTACCGTCTGCAAAAATGGGAATACCGACGAAACTTGCACCGTTTGTCATTAAGGATTCAAGTGACTTGTTTACTAGTGCAATGATCGGTATTATCATAGCCATTTCAATTTTAGGCTTGGGTTATTTAATTAGCTTGCCGAAAAAATGGAAATTTGAATTGACAGTCGAGTGTGAGGAAGAAATTATCCAACATTTACATAAANNGTCATTATCACATCTTATTTTCTTGCACGATAAGAACATATTTTGGAACAGCCAGAGAAATATCATGATTATTTATCAGAAATACGCAGACAAATTAATCATCTTAGGAGATCCAATAGGAGAAAAGACAGAACTTTCAAATGCAGTGGAGGAATTTCAGGAGATTGCTGACAAATATGGTTATACCCTTGTTTTCTATCAAGTTGGTGATGAAATGCTGGCGCTTTTACATAATCATGGGTTTGCGTTTTTTAAGCTGGGGGAGGAAGTATTTGTCCATTTAGAGAAATTCTCATTTAGCGGGGAAAAAATGAAAGAATTTCGTCATATTAAAAATAAATTTACAAAGGGACATTTCTCCTTCGAAGTGGTTGTGCCTCCCTATTCTGATAACTTCATTCATGAACTTGAGGATGTTTCTAATGAATGGTTGATGGGGCAAAAAGAAAAAGGCTTTTCAATGGGTTATTTTGATAAGCATTATATTAACAGGGGTCCAATTGGCCTCGTTCGGGATCGAAACAAGCGAATTCTCGGATTTATTAATATTATGGGATATTATGATTCCCAGAAAACCATTTCGGTCGATTTAATGCGTTTAAGACAAGATAGTCCCTCAGGAACGGTTGATTACATGTTTCTTTCGTTATGTCAATGGGCTAAAGAGCAAGGTTATCATCGTTTTAATATGGGATTGGCTCCATTGGCAAATGTTGGTCTTTCAAGATTTGCATTTCTAAGCGAAAAAGTTGCAGCCCAAATATTTTTCCATGGACATTTTGTCGGTCATTTCCAGGAGTTGCATAAATTTAAAGAAAAATATCGGGATACTTTTGAACCTAAATATTTGGCCTACCGAAGAAAATCTTCTTTACCATTTATTATGGCACAAATTACCCTGTTGATATCTAAGAAGAGAGGGTAGATAATTAGAATACCGGTTGGTGATGCTAGCCGGTTTTCTACTGAAAAAGAATTTTAATATAATGTAAATTTTGGTAAAATATATAAGGTACAAAATTTTCATAGTTAGGGTGTTTTATTTGTATAAGATTGGTCCTATTATTCTAGCAATTTTAATGATGTTTTCGTTCCAACAGAAGGTTTCTGCGGAGGAAAATGATCCGCTTGGATTAAAAAGTGAGGCTGCGGTACTTATGGATACTGATACAAATGCCGTTCTTTACGCTAAGAATCCAGATGAAAAACTGTTTCCGGCAAGTGTTACAAAAATTGCTACAGCCATTTACGCCATAGAAAAAGGCAGGCTGAACGATATTGTAACGGTTAGTGCAAATGCGGTGAATCAAGATGGAACAAGAGTCTACCTCGTCGAAGGGGAACAAGTTCCTCTGAAAAAACTGATCCAGGGGATGCTAATTAATTCTGGGAATGATGCTGCTATCGCGATTGCTGAACATCTTGATGGAAACGTAGAAAAGTTTTCAGAAAATATTAATGAGTTTCTTAAAACGAAAATTGGCGTCACTAATACACATTTTATGAATCCAAATGGATTGCATGACCCAAATCATTATACAACAGCAAGGGATTTGGCACTGATTACAAATTACGCAATGAAAAATCCGGTGTTTGCTGAAATTTTTGGAACCAAGTTCCTTCCATGGGAAGGAAAAGCATGGAATACTACCTTGGTTACGCATCATATCATGTTAAAGGGTGAAATGCCTTACCCGGGAATAACTGGTGGGAAAACAGGCTATACCACTGATGCTAAACAAACCTTGGCTACAACAGCAAACAACGGAAATATTAAATTAACTGCCATTGTCCTAAGGTCAGATGGAAAAATGGCAAAGTATGAGGATACTGCCCGTTTATTTGACTATGGTTTTAAGGAGTATAAACGTTCCACTCTTAACCATGGAGAACGATTTACTGTCGATCACGAAGAATTTTACCTGGAGAAAGATACTCCTATAACAGAGGATAATAATGGCATCATTAAAAAGGTAAGTAGCAACGGGATTTTATCCATTGAAAAAAATGATGGACAAGTTTTACAGCAGGTTCAATTAAAACATAAGGAACCGAAGCCCAAAATAAAACTTGTCAAAAATGAAAAATCAAAAGAAAAAGACCAGTTGCCATACATCAGTGCTATTTTTGGTGTGATGTTGCTTGGAGGAGTTCTCGTTTTATTTAACGTTAAGAAGAAAGCAACAAAAAGATTTTAAAAAGCCATGAAAGGAGTAATTCTCCTTTTCATGGCTTTCTTTGAATCCAATTGGTAACAAACAGCATGAAAAATGAAATCAAGACCATAGCAGCTACTAAGAGCCAGGCGATCTTCATATTTCCTGCATCCATTGCCATATAAATCGCTGTCGGAGCCGTTTGCGTCCTTCCAGGAATATTTCCAGCGAACATTAATGTTGCCCCGAATTCCCCCAGTGCCCGAGCAAAGCTTAAAATGAAACCGGTTATAATCGATTTAATGGATAAGGGGATTGTGACTAGTAGAAAAACATTTAATTCATTGGCTCCATCCGTTCGTGCTGCCTCTTCAATATCCTTATCTACCGCAAGAAATCCTGTTTTAACGGTTTGATACATGAGTGGAAATGCGACAATGGTTGAAGCAATAACGGCTGCCAAAGGTGTGAAGATAATGGTTCTTGCAAACAATTCCTCTATTATTAATCCGATTGGACTATTTCTCCCAAAAAAGAAAATAAGTAAAAATCCAATGACAGTGGGAGGCAGTACAATCGGCATTAATAAAATGGTTTCCAGAAGCATTTTTCCTTTAAATTCACGGTTAGCTAATAACCTCCCAATCAAAATCCCTATCACAAACACGATGGTCGCTGAAATAGCAGCCACTCTAAGAGATAAGAGAATGGGGGACCAAAATTCAGTATACATTAACTTTCACTCTTTCTTTCAACAAACGCCTTTGCACTCTTTATCATTATAGCGAAAGCGAAGAAATCAATAAAGTGATTAAAATAAAAACTGCCATCTGGCAGCTCTAAATACTATTATTAACTTTTGGTACGGATTCTAAAGAACTTGGAAAATCAATCTGGTCCCTGTCATCTACCATACTACGATTACCAAAAAAGTCACTATGGTCACCAAAATTTTGCCCATACCCCTGATTTTTTTTATCGGAATTATACCATTCAGCCAATAGATTTTGGCCTATATTCACCGCTGAAGCATTTTCAAATGAATTTATTTTAATCATAAAGATATTGATATTAACATATGGTGCAGGTGTCGCCATGTCTTTTCCCCCCTTGTTAATCGCAATTAAATATATGCACTCTATTTTTGTTTAAGAAGGCAGTTTAGTAATTTATGGATAAAATCTAATAATGCTTCGTATGATGGAAGTAGGAATATAGGGTAGAGTTTCTAATGAGCCAAGTAAAAGGGGGGGCTGAAAGTGGACATGGACAAATTGAAACAATGGTTAGATCTTGCAAAGAATATGCATGGAGGCGACTTTTGGGGGAATATTTTTGATCAGGAGTTTGCCAAAGAATTTATGAATGATCCACAGTTCAAAGCGCCTTTTACAAGAAACGGTCCAAATGCTTCTGAAACACCTAATAAAACCACCACATTTCCTGCCATAGACATCATTGAAGGGGAAGAGGAGGTTATCATTATAATTGAAGTAGCAGGCATAATAAAAGAAAATATTGAATTAGGCTTGAACGGGAACATATTGACAGTTAAGGGAAATGCTCAGCCCGTACATCCCCATTTAAAAATAACTTATTCAGAACGGTTTTATGGTGAATTCCAGCGGCAGATCACTTTACCGGATACTATTAATCCAAGCGATATTAGTGCAAAATTCTGGAATGGTCTTTTGATTGTCCGTTATGAACGAAGGGTTGAAAAAGGTGAAATCATCCCAATTGATTAAATAATTTCAAACAAACAGCATTTTTGGACATGGTAACAAGCAATTTCCCATATAAATAAAAGAAGGTATAAAAAGGGAGAGTTTGTCATGTCATTTAAAGATTTATTCCCTATTTTTCACAATCATGAAGCTGAAAAGGAATTAAGGAAGAAAATAACCTCCTTGGAGAAAAATATATTTGAGCTGGAAAAATCATTGCAAATTCTAAAGGAACAAAACCAGCCGGAAAAAGATCGTAAAAAGGAACCTCCGATTATTATAGAGAAAATAAATATTGAAAAAATCGTTTTAGATAAATATGAGCTTAATAATAATTTTGGTCAATTGGG
>NZ_JBALNY010000072.1:9034-33012 GCF_036962145.1 Bacillus sp. JJ1764
CTGACATTCCATCAGCATCGATAACCGGAGATTTTGTAACGGTGTCATGCATTCCCATTACATTAGAATCAAGACCAGTTACCACGCAGCAATCACAATTTTGGGCATCTGACTCCTGCTTTAGTTCAACTACATCATACCCTTTTTCTTTGAGTGCTTGTTGAATGTTCGTAAGTGATTGTTCAACACCAATTCTTGCCATACAAAACACCTCCTCCCTCAATATTTTGCCTACATTTTATTAAAATATTCTCGTATAACAGTAAAGCACCTTTCAAAAGCTAAGATGGGAGGTGTGTCAATTGAGTAAACGCAAAAAAGATCCATCTAAAGTTGGGTTAAATTCATCGCAGGTAGAAGGTCAAGGAACAACAACAACAGAAACGGGATCTGTTGAAATGCCGTCATCTAGAAAAAAACAGAAACGCTATTAATGACCATAAAGAAAGGGCACCACAATCGTGATGCCCTAACTATTATTTATACATTTCTGCAATTTGCTTTTGCAAGTCGCTGTTTTCAAGATATTCATCATAAGACATTTGTTTATCCACTAAACCAGTTGGTGTTAATTCGAAAATACGATTAGCAATGGTTTGGATAAATTGGTGGTCATGTGAAGAGAACAATAGTGAACCTTTAAAGTTAATTAAGCCGTTATTTAGTGCGGTAATAGACTCTAGATCCAAGTGGTTTGTAGGTTCATCTAACACTAACACGTTGGCGCCGCTAAGCATCATTTTGGATAACATACAGCGGACTTTTTCTCCTCCTGAAAGGACACTGGCTTTCTTTAATACTTCTTCACCAGAAAATAACATTCTACCTAAAAATCCGCGTAAAAAGCTTTCACTGTCATCTTTTGGAGAGAATTGACGCAGCCAATCAACCAAATTTAAATCACTACCCTCAAAAAACTCTGAATTGTCCTTTGGAAAATACGCTTGAGAAGTAGTAATCCCCCATTTAAAGCTGCCGCTGTCCGCTTCCATTTCACCCATTAAAATTTTAAACAAAGTGGTTTTTGCAAGTTCATTGGTACCAACAAGGGCAATCTTATCTCCTTTGTTCATGATAAAGCTAATATTATCAAGAACTTTTTCACCATCAATCGTTTTTGTTAATCCTTCCACTCGCAATAAATCATTCCCTATCTCGCGATCAGGTGTAAATCCAACATATGGGTAACGACGGGAAGAAGGTTTGATATCATCAAGTGAAATTTTGTCCAATAATTTTTTTCGGGAAGTTGCCTGTTTTGATTTAGATGCATTCGCACTGAAACGAGCAATAAAGCTTTGCAACTCTTTAATTTTCTCTTCTTTCTTTTTATTGGCATCTTGCGCCATTTTTAACGCTAATTGACTCGATTCATACCAAAAATCATAGTTTCCTACATAAATTTGGATTTTACTAAAGTCTAAATCAGCGATATGGGTACAAACCTTATTTAAGAAATGACGGTCGTGGGATACGACGATGACCGTATTTTCAAAGTTGATCAGAAACTCTTCCAGCCACTGGATTGCTTTAATATCTAAGTGGTTGGTTGGTTCATCCAAAAGTAAAACATCTGGTCTGCCAAATAATGCTTGAGCCAGTAATACTTTTACTTTTTCAGAACCTGATAATTCGGCCATTTTCTTATAATGGAGGTCTTCACCAATGCCCAATCCTTTTAAAAGGATGGCAGCTTCTGATTCAGCTTCCCAACCGTTTAATTCGGCAAATTCACCTTCAAGCTCCGCAGCCTTCATTCCATCTTCGTCTGTGAAATTTTCCTTCATGTAAATAGCGTCTTTTTCTTGCATAACTTCGTAAAGTCTTGTATGACCCATAATGACGGTTTTTAAAACTTCAAATTCTTCATATTCAAAATGGTTCTGCTTTAATACAGCCATTCGTTCATTTGGACCAAGCTGCACAATCCCAGATTGCGGCTCAATTTCTCCAGAAAGAATTTTGATAAATGTAGATTTTCCTGCACCATTGGCGCCGATTAGACCATAACAATTGCCGGGTGTAAATTTAATATTTACATCTTCAAACAACTTACGGTCACCATATCTTAAACTTACGTTACTAACGGTAATCATAGTTAAAACATCCTCCAAAAAACCATATTGCTTTTAATTATACCAAAAAAAATGAAGAAGGGCTAATCTTTACTTTAGTATCAGGTTAAAAAACACATTTTTTTTTTGGAAAAAAATTAAAAAATTTTTTACGTTTTCACACTTTATTCATAAATTTGGTGTAAAATTGGGGTAAGAAGTAAAAGAAGGTGAGAAGTGTGGCCCAAAAACAACTGGCTGAACTTGTAAATAAATTAAAAAAGGCTGGAATTAAAGCGAGTTTAACAAAACCAAAGTCCAATTACCTTTTACCTTTGCAACCAATAAAAAAATACCCTTCATCCGTCAATTAAATAAGGAAATAGGTAATGAAAAGCGATTAATCCAATGGACTAACCGCTTTTTTTGTTTATTCTATTTTGTCTAAGATTTTTTTCTTTACTTCTTCTTTATTAAAATCTTTCCCCATTGGGAATTTAGCGACAAACTTATTATTTTCATCTACTAAATAGGTGAATGTAGTATGGACAAACTGGCCATTTCCTGGATCTTTATACTGAAATTGCAACGCATCAGTCAGTTTTCTTAATTGTTTTTGATCATGTTTAATATTCTTTTTCTCTCCGGTCAGAAATACCCAATGTTTATTTTCTTCGATACCAAACCCATTCATATACTTTGATAATACTTCTGGAGTATCACGATACGGATCAATCGTTACGGTAATAAATTCGATATTTTTGCCGAAAACTCCGCTTTTCGTTAATTCCTTTTTCAACTCAACCATTTTTTGTGTTGTTGTTGGACAAACATCTGGACAGTGTGTGTAGATAAATTCAATCAGCTTTAACTTCGTTTTATCTTGACCAAAGGTATATTTCTCACCGTTTTGAGTTGTCATCGTTACATTAGAAGGAATGGTTGCATTCGCATCACGGATCAGAAAAAATGAAATTCCTGCAGCAATTCCCAGAAAGATGGTTAAACCACAAATAAGATAAATTCTCTTCATTCGTTTTCCCTCCTAACAATTAAGATTAAAGAAGTTTCTTTGAAAAAGATATGGATATTTTGTGAACAAATAATCATGTGTTAGTAAGGTTTTTCCTTTATAATAATATATAAGAATAATAGGAACATTCTGAGTTTTGGTTGAAAGACAGGTGGTTTATATGGTCAGGCAAGTTTGCACTATAGTATGGCAACTTTTCCTGCTTATCATCCTATATCAAATGGGCGCATTCATTTCAAAACTACTTCATTTACAAATCCCAGGGAATGTAATTGGAATTCTTTTGCTTTTATTGCTTTTGTGGACAGGATTTTTGAAAGTGGAGCAAATTGAATTGGCTTCAGCTTTGCTCTTAAAACATCTCGGCTTTTTTTTCATTCCCATTTCGGTAGGCTTAATGACACTGGGAAATCTTTTCGGATTAAAGGGTGTTTATCTATTGATTATTCTTGTGATCAGTGCAATAGCGGGACTGATTGCGGCAGGAAAAACAACTCAAAGAATTATTTTAAAATCAAAAAAGGAACAAAAAGACCATGATTACACTTTATAGTATTTTAGTAACCATTGCCGTTTATATTTTTACTCTCTTTTTATCGAAAAAATATCCTCTTCCGATTACGAATCCTGTTTTTCTAAGTAGCGGTATTGTCATATGTTTACTTTTGGCATCACATATCACCTATGATGAATACATTCCCGCAAAAAGAATCATGACCTTTTTGCTCGGACCTGCTACAGTGGCCTTGGCCATTCCTATCTACAAAAATGGCAGCTTGATAAAAAAATATTTTGCTGCAGCATTTTCTGGAATGATCATGGGCAGTGTTGTGACCATTTCTATAGCCATCATCCTAGCGAAGATGCTGCATTTTTATAAAATCCTTTTGATTTCATTAAGTATTAAATCTGTAACCATACCAGTTGCGGCGGAAATAAGCAAAATTGTTGGTGGTAATGTTTCTTTAACAGCTGCTGTTGTTATCGTGACGGGAATGATTGGGGCGATGTTTGGGCCTCGAATATTATCGGTGTTCAAAATTGATCATCCATTTGCTAGGGGGGTTGCTATTGGTACAATTGCTCATGGAATTGGAACAGCTGAAGCCATCAGAGAAGGGGAAGTGCAAGGGGCGGTATCTGGAGGAGCGATGGGAATTGCGGCTATTATTACATCTTTTATCATTCCATACATCGCTCCCTACATTTTTTGAAGCGGATTATTCTACATTACAAAAAGAAACGGGACAATTTTCACAGTCATTTTCTTTTTTTAAGTATTCAAGGTCGTGAATAGTAATCATTTTATGGTGAATGGAAATGATTCCTTCCTTTTTTAAATGACCCAATGATCTGCTAATAATTTCCCTTGCAGTTCCGGAAAAATTAGCCAATTCCTGGGTAGTTAGCGGAACGGTGATGTGGATCCCATCTGCTTTCACAACTCCATAACTATTTGAAAGTCTTATTAAGGTAGAATACAGTGCACCCTTTTTTCCGTATAATACCAAATCACGGAACTTTGTCATGGTCCGACGCATATGATCATTCATCCATTTTAAAAATAGATAGGAAAACCTGCTATTTTCAAAGATTGCCTTTTCTAATGAATCTAGATGTATAGCAGCTACTGTACAATCCTCAATGGCCCTCGCATTAAAAATATATCGTGGGTCTTCAGTAAACAAGGTTAATTCACCGACAATTTCATTGGCAGAGCATAGTCGCAAACATAACTCCTGTCCTTCCATATTCATTTTTGAAATGTGAATTCTCCCATTCATTATTAGATACATCTCTTTGGCAGCTTGCCCCTCTTGGAAGAGAAAAGTACCCTTTTGGACCGTTAGTATTCGTCCGGTTGTTTTTAATAGCCCAATAAATTCATCAGTTAATGCATGTTCAGCTGTATTGTTCGTCACAACTATCACCCAACTATTTTATTTCCTAATTCTATCATAGTAGAAAAATGAAATATTATATGGCAGTTTTGTTAAAGGTTTTTGAATTTTTAGCCAAGAAATAAAAAAAGCCTTCCAAATTGGAAAGCCTACAACATTTTATTCAAATAAATGCGTCTCTTCTTCTTGATTATGTATTTCAAAAACAACCAACAAACCTTCAAAGTAACGAATAGTCTCCTCCGAAATCTCCTCTTTTTGCAAATGGTCTTTGATCTTCTCAAGGATTAATTCCAGTAGTTGATGATCACGTTTTAATTTGATAATCGTTTCCTGTAATTCTGGCTGTTCTTTGAGCTTTTCAACAAAAAAACCTTCCTCCTCTGATTGTGCATGGGCAAGTGTCCGTTGCTCCCAATGTTCAGTCAACGCTTCACAGACCTCTTTTATTTTATCTTGATTATTTTCCTTAAAAAGTTGCTTTAATATTTTTGTTAAATCACGGGCTTCTACATAAATACCATCATGTATCGCATGATGGGAATGCTGTTTTCGTAAAGAGGGTCCAGACATGTTTATACTCCTTCATAAGTAATCTATTCCATTCATACCCATAATCACTTTTTTTATAACTTTAAAATCCACCTATTTCCTGCATACATTGACAATTTGTGGAGAAGTTAGTAGATAAAAAATGTCATAAGAAGGTGAGTAAATGGAGCGGAAACGAGCACCGTTTATGAAGAAATTAAAATTCTTCGGTCAATCAAGAGATATGGCAGAGCATGCGGTATTGTCACCAATGGACCGGGAGACAGAAAAAATTTACCGGCGTAGATGGCAGCATGACAAGATTGTCCGCACGACTCACGGAGTGAATTGTACCGGCTCCTGCAGTTGGAAGGTCCATGTAAAAGATGGCATTATCGCGTGGGAAACCCAACAAACGGACTATCCCTCAACAGGTCCAAACATGCCTGAATATGAGCCTAGGGGATGCCCAAGAGGCGCAAGCTTTTCTTGGTATATTTATAGCCCGCTTAGAGTTCGCTATCCATATGTCCGAGGCAGTCTATTAAAAATGTGGCGAGAAGAATTGAAGAAGGCAAATGACCCTGTGGCCGCATGGAAAGAAATAGTCACCAATCCGGAAAAAACAAAAAGATATAAACAGTCAAGAGGAAAGGGTGGACTGATCCGAACTTCTTGGGATGAAGTAACCGAGCTGATTTGCGCAGCATTAATTTATTCGATTCAAGAATTTGGTCCGGACCGAATATTTGGATTTTCACCAATCCCGGCGATGTCAATGGTTAGCTATGCCGGTGGTGGCAGATTTTTATCACTATTGGGAGGTTCACTTTTAAGCTTTTATGATTGGTATGCAGACCTTCCACCGGCATCTCCACAAGTCTGGGGTGAACAGACAGATGTACCGGAAAGCTCTGATTGGTTTAATTCTTCCTACCTATTGGTGTGGGGATCGAATGTGCCGCAGACTCGAACTCCTGATGCCCATTTTATGGTCGAATCACGTTATCGGGGCACAAAGGTTGTAGCTGTTAGCCCGGATTATGCCGAGTATGTAAAATTTGCCGATAACTGGCTGAATGTGCAGGCAGGGATGGACGGAGCACTGGGAATGGCCATGACCCATGTGATTTTAAAAGAGTTCTATGCGGATAAAGAAACAGAGTACTTTGCTGATTATACCAAGAAGTTTACCGACCTGCCCTTCCTCGTAAAATTGAAAACACATGGCGATCATTATGTTTCGGATACTTGGACCAATCAAGATCTTCTAACGAGCTCACTTTCCCAGTCACAGATTCTGTTGTTGAAATTTCGTTTTTTACCTTAGAAAGAACGGAAAAGGCACTGACACCAGAAATCGATTGGAACGTCGCAATGAGGGCCATGATAAACAGAATAGTCATGGCGATGCGTTTCGTCCAATTTCTTGTTTTATTCATTATATTTTTTCACTCCTCCAGAAATATTCATTCCCAAGATCTAAGGAATTATTCAAAAAAGGAGTTGTAAAAATTTATAAAACCACCTAAAAATAAAAACCCTCAAAAAATGAGGGCTTAAAACATTTGATATCCATTTCTACGAAGCATTTTAATGGTAATTCCGGCTGCAATGGCACCTGCCAGTCCACTTGTTAAAATCAGGATATCAGCAGTTGCCAAGGAGGCCAGTTTTTGTCCCAAACTATGAAAAGCAGCACTGCTATCCGTAAAATATTCGACAAATCGGACCTTATCTATGATTAAGATGGCTATGATTGGATAAATAATCGCCATAATCCACGACATTCTCAGGAGCATATTTAAAATAAAACCGATTCCAAAAAACAAAACAAAGAATAATAGGATCGATATAATTAGCACTACAATGCTCATTTGCATGGTAATTCCCCCTTTGCATCAACTTTTAGTGTACTAAACCGCTGCAAAGAGAGTCAATAAAATAAGCACAAAAAAATAGCCCTTCGAAAAAAATCGAAGAAGCGATTGGATCTGCATTATTCTTTTCTCTTGCCTGTTCCCCCACAGCAGGCACAAGTTTCTGTGCCGCCAAGGACTAGCTGAAAATACCCGTTCCCCGCACAATAATCACACGATTTCAAATCGAGGCTCTTTACAGTCATCCGATCATCTCCTTAAAATATTGACTTAATATTCTGATAATATATCAAGAATAGCCAAAAAGCAAAGAGCAAAATACGTTCAAAATAGATGAAGAAAACGGATACATGTAAAGTTTTCTTTCATTTACGAAGTGATCCTCAAATTTTCTAAAAATTACAAAAATAATTTATATGCCGTATAACCAAACTGGTCACCAGGATTCATTCCGTCTATTCCCGGTTTGAACATATTATCATTTTGTTCAATGAGATACTTTAATAAAATCGAAGCATCTGTCTCCAGCAGCAGCTCCTCCGGAGAAATAAACCTTGCTTCATACAGCTCATGCTCTTGGTGAACAATCTTTCCTTCCCCCATTGGCTCTAAGAGGAACACAATCATATTATCACTAATTTCACCTTTTATGACGCCCGTCCTTAATCCGAGCATTCCCTTGACCGTACATTCTATTCCCGTTTCTTCCTTTACCTCGCGGAGTACTGCTTGATCTGCCGTTTCACCGGCATCAACAAAGCCGGCCGGCAAGGACCATTGCCCCTTTAATCCTCCATACCGCTTTTTCACAACAAGCCAGCGTCCGTCTTGGGATATTACTAAACCGGAAACACCGAGCCATACTTTTCCGCGCTTTTCTTTCCCGCTCATATTAGCCCTCCCTCCTATTCTTCTATCCTTATCATAACAAAAAAGAGGGTGTCCTATATGATCCTAATCTTCCCGTTAGTCCACCTTTTTTAGCAGATCAACAAGGCCTTCAATATTCTTAACTATATAATCGGTATGAGTTTTATCCCCGATTTCGTGAGCATCGATCAGAATGGTTTTACAACCTAATTTTTTTGCAGGAATGATTTCATTGATAGCATTATCACCGATACTGAGAATATTTGAAAACTTCATATGATAATGGTCGCGGATTTTTATAAAATACTCCTCAGTCATGACCGGCTTCTGTCCTTCAAAAATCATATAGTCAAAAAAATTCTTGAATCCCAGCTTTTCTACTATCACCTCACTATCTTTTTGAGGCGAATTTGTATAAAGCACCAGTTTTTTCGTTTTTGACAGTCTTTGAAGTTCTTCTTTATATCCTTTAATTTCTAACATCTGAAACTTGGCAGACATCATAAATTCTCTTGTTTCCAGAAAAGATTGATGAGCCTGTTCACTCGTTAGGCCATAATGTCTGGCAATCGAAACAGGGATCCACCAATAATCCCCCACATTAAGAAGAGAATGCAGATTAAATTCCAATTCATTGTGATAAAGTTCTCTTATTTTCTCTTCGGACAGTTCTTTTCCTGCCCAAGTGAAAGCTTGAAGCACTTTTCCATCTTTTTGGATTAGTATGATATCTTGTTCAGCATCATACACGGTACCAACTTTTAACGGATGCTTATTGTCTTTCACTATTTGATAATCCCTATAAAAGGAATTCCTATTTGACGGGGCTAACTTTTCGCAAAGGCGGTCGGCATAATAATCAAAATGATGAGTATCTCCATATAAAGTCCCGTCCAGGTCGAAAACGATGACTTCGATTTCCTTCAACATAAAAAGACCAACCCCTTTGGAATGTATGACAGATTTGGGTTAGGAACTCAGGAGGGATTCCTGTCGTTTTCACTCTGATTGGGTTGAAATTTTACCGAGTCCTCGATTGGAACGGATTCCAGTCCATAACCAGTAGAACTGATTTCCAATACCTGTTCATTTTCTTTGGCCTTTGATGTTGAAGTTGTCTGATGCAAGGAATCATATTCTTTTTCCATTTTACTTGACCTCCCTCTGTTGTTAGTTTTTCTAAAATAGTATTTGCAATAAACACAAATTCATTTCTGGTCAAAATATCTGCAAAATAAAAAACTGACTCAAAAGAGTCGTCCATCAACGACTTTTTGAGTCAGCCTCATAAATAATTAAAAGAAATTAAATTTACCTTTTTTCAATACAAGTCCAGCGCCGCCAATCATAAATAGTGAGCGGTTATCGATGACTTTTTTCATGAAAGAGGCTTTTGCACCGGTTACCTTTTTGCCAAATACTACGCCGATGGCATCATCTTCACCAAGTGAGCAAACCGTACCTTTGTTATCAAAATGGAATAGTTCAAGATCGGTTTTATTACGAACAAGCGCTGCAAGATTCTTAGCCACATTCTCACCCTGCTGCATGGAAATTTGGGCAG
Source organism: Bacillus sp. JJ1764 (assembly GCF_036962145.1). Lineage (NCBI taxonomy): Bacteria > Bacillati > Bacillota > Bacilli > Caryophanales > Bacillaceae > Bacillus > Bacillus sp. JJ1764. The sequence goes on from NZ_JBALNY010000072.1 coordinate 18,868, forward strand.
TTGGTGGATATGGACGGTTGATTTCTTCGTTAATAACCAATGAACAGTCCCCGATGATAAAGACATCGTCATGACCTGAAACACGAAGGTCAGGCTGTACCTTAACACGACCTCTCATAGCTTCGAAACCTGATTTTTCAATGATGGAATTTCCGCGAACACCTGCAGCCCATACTACAGTACCAGCTTTAATTTCGCGTGGTTCATCTTCACCTTTGGCAACAAAAATTCCTTCAGGAGTTGCTTCTTTAATGGCCGTTCCAATTAGGAACTCTACACCTTTTCGCTCTAAAGTTTGTACGGCATAGTTTACTAATTCCGGATCAAAACCAGGAAGTACAGTTGGTGCAGCTTCAACGCAGATGATTTTTACTTTGTGCAGATCTACATCATATTCAGCACATAGTTCAGGAATACGGTTTGTTAATTCTCCAAGGAATTCAATTCCGGTAAATCCAGCACCGCCAACTACAATCGTTAAACGAGTTTCATCTTTTTCTTCTTCCATGTTGTACGTAGCAAATTGATACTCAATATGTTCACGTAACTGACGAGAGGAATTGACGTTGGTAATACCGAAAGCATATTCTTTCAAACCTTTAATACCAAATGTTTCAGGTTCACCGCCTAGGGAAATAACTAAATAGTCATAATCCACTTCGCCGCTTTCTAAAATGACTTTTTTCTCATCTTTATTGATTTCCACAATAGTACCTTGAACAAAATCCACTTTGCTGCGATCAATAACATCGCGAATATCATAACGAACCTTGTCATGATGTAAGGTACCTGCAGATGCCTCATGCAGCCATGTCGTCTCATAGTGATAATCATTTTTATTGATCAACACTATATCTGCTTCATTTACACCAAGATGCTTTTGTAATCGCACTGTTGTCATTAATCCGCCATATCCTGCACCCAGAATAACAATTTTTGGCTTTCTCACCGTAATCTTCCACCTTTTTGATTTTTTTATAATCCTGTCAATTGACGCTTTTACCTAATTTTCCACTGCTTTATGAAAATTATTTTTGTAAATAAGAATAAGTATGTGATATATTTCACGAACATGAACATAGTAAAAGAGTGAATGACAAGTATGAACTTTATTTTTAAGAAAACATTATTTTGTAGCAAATGTTCTCTTTTTCACAAGACACAATATCGTACTTTATTTGTCACAAAAATTTAACAATCTATTCTCACTACATCATATGCTACTTTTAAGAGAAATTCAAGACATTTAGTCCATTTTATTAACAAAAATATAGGAGAAACCCGCTTTGTTTCTGTCAGAATATTCTACCTAAACATGTGAAGGATTTTCCATTTTATGATATTATAGGGAAAGGGATTTCTAACATATGGGGGGATCATACGTGCAGGAAGATCAAAAGGTTTATGATATAACTATTATCGGCGGCGGTCCTGTTGGTTTATTTACTGCCTTTTACGGTGGGATGAGACAAGCGTCAGTGAAAATCATTGAAAGTTTGCCACAATTGGGCGGTCAATTATCGGCCCTATATCCCGAGAAATTTATTTACGATGTTGCTGGGTTTCCAAAAGTCCGGGCCCAGGAACTGGTCAATAATTTAAAAGAACAAATGGCCAAATTCCAACCAACTGTTGCGTTAGAGCAATCTGTTGAAAAGTTAGAAAAGCAGGAAGACGGTCTCTTCAAACTAACCACCAATAAAGAAGTACATCTTTCAAAGACAGTCATTATAACTGCGGGAAATGGTGCCTTCCAGCCTCGTCGTCTGGAGCTAGAAAGCGCTGCTCAATATGAACGGAAAAATATTTACTATTTTATCGATGATTTACATCAATTCGCCGGCCAAAAAGTCGTTGTCTTTGGCGGTGGAGATTCAGCAGTTGACTGGGCCTTAATGCTTGAACCGATTGCGGAAAAGGTGACAATTGTGCACCGCCGCGATAAATTCCGGGCCCATGAGCATAGTGTCGAAAACTTGATGAATTCCAAAGTGGATGTAAAAACCCCCTATGTACCTGCTGAATTAATTGGGGATGAAGCAGGAATTAAACAAGTGGTCATAAGCAGTGTTAACGAAAATCAAAAAGTAGCCATAGATGTTGATGCTGTCATTTGTAATTACGGCTTCGTTTCTTCATTAGGCCCTATAAAAGAATGGGGTTTGAACATTGAGAAAAACTCCATTGTCGTAAACTCCAAAATGGAAACCAATATTCCGGGAATCTATGCAGCCGGAGATATTTGCACGTATGAGGGAAAAGTAAAATTAATCGCCTGCGGCTTTGGTGAAGCTCCAACAGCGGTAAACAACGCCAAAGCATTCATGGATCCAAAGGCGAAAATTCAACCATTACACAGCTCTTCCATGTTTGATAAATAAAGTCGAAAGGCGCCCAAAAATGGACGCCTTTTTTATTAACATTCTTCAGGTGTTCCTGTTTCAGTAGCTGTTCGGAAAGAAGAACCGCAGCCACATGAGGCAATGGCATTCGGGTTATCGATGGTGAACCCGCCGCCCATCATGGATTGTTTATAGTCAATTTTGGTCCCTTGTAAAATCGCAGCACTCTCTTTATCAACAAGAATCTTAATCCCAAACTGTTCAAATTGCTGGTCATCTTCGTTCACATCATGCTCGAAGCCCATGCCGTAGGAAAGTCCGCTGCAGCCGCCTCCTTTTACACCGACACGTAAAAAAGCGCCCTCTTCTTCATTGTGCTTCATCATATCTTTGATCTGCAATGACGCAGCTTCCGTCAAAATAATGATATCTTTACTCATGATCTTCCCTCCTTCAAAAATGGAGCTATATGTATAGTATATACAGTGCCTGTATGGTTCTCAACTAATTAGAACCCATTTTTCAGCATTAAAATAAGGGAGCCTTGTCAACTCCCCATCTATTAAAACATTGGATTTTCCTCTAAATATTGATATATGTTATCAACAAGTTCATCAGGAGTCTTGCCGGTTACGACCTCTCCATTTACTAGAGCGTAAAGGGTTGTGACGCATTTTCCGCAATACCCGAGGCATCCATATTCAATAATATCCAAATTTGGATCTTTTTCTAATTTTTCCAGCGCTTTTTGAGCACCATTCGCTAGGTTGCTGATACAAAATTCGATAATCGGCTGAATCATGTTTTCACCTCTTTACTACCTCATAATCCTACTTCATTTAACTAAAACCGTCAATTAACATGATTATGAAAATGTGTCAAGTTTCACTATATAAAAGTTGTTATTTCGACACATTTTAGATATACTCGAAGATGACAATAGGCGAAAAAAGTAATACTCATTTGAATGTCAGCATTTTGCCTTTGAGTGCTATTTAAAACAAAAATATAAAAAGCTTATACGGAAATGAAAAAAGGGGAATGTAAAAAATGAAAAACCTAGTGATTCTTGGAGGCGGTTACGGGGGAATGAAAATTCTCAGTGAGTTGCTGCCAAACGACCTGCCTGAGGATGTGAAGATAACTTTAGTTGACCGGGTACCGTATCATTGCTTAAAAACAGAGTATTATGCATTGGCTGCGGGAACGATTTCAGACACTGATGTTCGAGTGGCTTTCCCAGAGCATCCACAATTAACGGTGAAATACGGAGAGATATTAGGTATTGATTTATCTACTAAACTTGTAAAGTTAAAGGATAATGAACCCATCTCCTACGATGATTTAATTATCGGACTTGGCTGCGAGGATAAATATCATGGAGTTCCAGGTGCTGAACAGTTTACCTACAGTATTCAGTCAATAGAAAAATCACGCAGTACCTATTCCGCTTTAAATAATCTGCCGCCTGGATCAGTAGTTGGGATTGTAGGAGCTGGACTTAGTGGTGTGGAACTGGCAAGTGAGTTAAGTGAAAGCCGCGATGACATTCATATTAAATTATTTGACCGCGGGAAACACATTCTTTCCGCCTTCCCTGATCGATTAAGCAAGTATGTGGAAAAATGGTTTGTCGAGCATAATGTTGAAATTATTAATAATGCCAATATCACTAAGGTTGAGGAAAACCTGCTGTACAATCACGATCAAGCGATTCCTTGTGACGTGATTGTTTGGACAGCCGGTATCCAAGCAAATAAAATTGTTCGAGAATTAGAGGGAGAAAAAGATTCTTCAGGCAGAATGGTCATTACACCTAGACATCATTTACCGAATGATGAGCACGTATTTATTCTGGGTGACTGTGCAAGCTTGCCACACGCCCCAAGTGCTCAACTAGCAGAAGGTCAAGGTGTGCAAATCGTCGAAGTGCTAAAGGCGCGCTGGAAAGGCGAAGAGCCGCCAGAATCATTCCCACAAATCAAATTAAAAGGCATCCTTGGATCACTAGGAAAAAAACACGGCTTTGGCCTAATGGCAGACCGCCCAATTACTGGCCGTGTCGCTCGATTAATAAAGTCGGGGATACTTTGGATGTACAAATTCCATAACGGTTGATAAAAAAGAAGCATTCCACCCAAACGGAATGCTTCTTTTTCATTTATTCTACATTAGCTGCCCTGTGCGCCAAACGGCTCGATGCCGCAGCAGCAATCGCTCCCACGATATCATCCAGGAAGGTGTGGCATTTTCCCGTAGATTTATCATTTAAGTATGCCAGAATCCCCGGCTTTAATTTATCAATATAGCCATAATTGGTAAAGCCGATCGAACCGTAGACGTTTACGATGGAAAAGGCAAGAATTTCGTCCACCCCATACAATCCTTCATCAGTGCCAATAATCGATTGCAGCGGTTCTTCCAGCATGCCTTTTTCCGCTAACACATCTAGCTGAATGCCGGTTAGAATCGCGTTTTGGACCTCCCGCTTGGAAAGTACCTTTTCCACATTGGCTATACAATCACTTATTTGCAAATTTTTATGATATTTTTCTTGTAAAAAGAAAACTAAATCGGCAATATCTGAAACTTCCACGCCTCTTTCTTTGAGCCATCTCCGAGCTGTTTCCTCCACTTTATCTGTTTTATTGTCTGACATCCCTTATATCACCTTTTCTAATAGATATTTTTCTATATATTAGCTATGATATGCAATTTTCTCCATAACAATCAAATAAAATGTCTTTTTTAACCATATATATGACTTAGAAGCAGATCCAATAAGGGGTGAAATTTATGCTGCAGCAAATGCTTGAACACCGCTTTGGCATTAGGGCAGAGGAACAGCTCAAAATAGATCGTTATGACGCTCTTAGAGGCAATGGCTGGCTGTACTTAATCTCGAATCCGGGCTATCGGGAGGAGGAGGATATCTCAGAGCTTGAAAAAATAACTCAGCATCTACGAAGCAACGGGGATCAACAAGTGCCGTTTATTATGCAAACAAAAGATAGCCAGTTTATTACGACGTGGGAACAGAAAAAGTATTGTGTATTGGCACAGCGTCCGTTAGAGCAGAGGCGGCGTCAGATGAAATTGGGGCGCAAATTGGCAAAACTTCATGAGCGCGGTAGGAATGTGCCATTTCAGATTCAACGGTTAACCCGAGTCGGGCAATGGAAATCGTTATGGGAAAAGCGTCTGGACCAAATGGAAAAAGTCTGGAATGGATTGCTTTTTCAAACACCCGAGGATGAGTTTGAGCAGCAATTTATCGAATCATTTCCCTACTATATGGGCTTAACAGAAAATGCTATTCAATATTTGGTTGATTCGGAGATTGATGATACGCCGACAGAAACTGACGGGGGTACCGTTTGCCATGAACGGTTCACGAATAAAACATGGAGTGGCCAATATATCATTAAAAATCCTTTTGATTGGGTATTTGATCATCGCAGCCGTGATTTGGCGGAGTGGACAAGAGAACGGTATTTTCGCAACATCCAAACCTATGACGTAGAGGTAAAGCAATTTTTTGATGAATACCAAAGCATTTCACCTTTGTCTCCATTTTCATGGCGTCTATTATATTCCCGGTTGATTTTTCCGCTGCACTATTTTGAGTGTATTGAAAATTATTATATTACCCGCTCCGAGCAGGAGAAAAAATACTTGGAGGAGCAATTAAATAAAATATTAAAGCAGTCTTCTGATTACGAACGGTTCCTTGCCAGATTTTTTCAAATAACTGGTGCACCGATAAACAGACTCAATCTCCCGTTGCTGGAATGGCTTTATTAATATGCTAAAATATAAGCAATTGTGTGGGAAAGGATCTGTATAGTATGAGGCCATATATTTTTATCACTAGAAGAATTCCAGAGACGATCATTCAAAGCCTTAAGGAAAAATTTGATGTTAATATGTGGAAATATGAGGACATTCCTGTTCCCAGAGAAATTTTAATAGCAGAGGCCAAGAAGGCAGATGCACTTCTTACCATGTTAACCGAGAGTATTGATGAGACCATTCTAACGGCCGGAAGGAACTTAAAAGTTATTGCTAATAATGCCGTTGGCTATGACAATGTGGATGTAACAACTGCCACAAGAAATAAAATTGCTGTTTGCAATACTCCGGATGTCTTAACCGATGCCACTGCTGATTTAACGTTTGCTCTTTTGATGGCCACTTCACGCCGGGTTGTTGAAGCAGCTGAGTTCGTCAAGCAAGGAAAGTGGCAAAGCTGGAGTCCATTCCTGTTGGCAGGTCAGGATGTTCATCATAAAACCATTGGAATTGTCGGTATGGGGAAAATCGGTGAGGCTGTTGCGAAACGTGCCTCTGGTTTCGAAATGCAGATTTTATATCATAACCGTACGAAGAAGCCAAAGGTGGAACAGCAGCTTGGTGCTGTCTATACTACCTTTGATGAGTTGATTGAAAAAGCAGATTTCATTGTTTGTCTCACCCCGTTAACATCGGATACAAGGCATTTATTTAACCGGTCCGTGTTTAAAAAAATGAAATCGACAGCGATTTTTATTAATGCTTCGAGAGGTCCTGTTGTCGATGAGCAAGCGTTATTTGAAGCTCTGACCGCTGGGGACATTGCCGGAGCTGGCTTGGATGTTTTTGAAAAAGAACCGATTTGTGCCGATCATCCATTGCTCCGCTTGCCAAACATTGTGGCTTTACCGCATATTGGCAGTGCTACCCAAGAGACTCGTCAAGCTATGCTGCAGCTGTGTGCGGATAATATTGAGGCCATTTTAGAAGGAAAACAACCGAAAACGCTCGTGAATAAAGACTGGACTCCCATAGTTCGGGCCTGAATCCACAGTCTTAGGCCCCTATACGAAAAAAGCGATTGCTCTTATTTTAGCAATCGCTTTTGCTTTTTCAATTAAAATACTTGTTCCACTTCTACAACACCAGGTACTTCTTCAAGAAGCGCTCTTTCAATACCTGCTTTTAATGTGATCGTTGAGCTTGGGCAAGAACCGCAAGCCCCCAAAAGGCGAAGCTTTACAATACCTTCCTCTACATCAACTAATTCACAATCTCCGCCGTCGCGAAGAAGAAATGGACGTAATTTATCTAATACATCTTGAACTTGTTCAAATATTTTGTCTTCCAAACTAATCGCTCCTTTCCTATAAAATATTATACTGTCATCGGCTTTAAAAATCCATTCTCAGTAATTGCTAAAACACACATTTTAGAACGTTTTCTTCGTTATTAGCTTAATAATATTGTAAAATAAAAGAAAAACGTTGGGAATGATTTGATGGAATTTACAGAAGTTGAAGTCGTTCTTTATGGTGCAGAGCAGCTATGCCCAAGCTGTGTCAATCTGCCCTCTTCAAAGGAAACCTATGAATGGCTCCATGCGGCCATTGCCAGGAAATTCCCGGAACAACCTTTTACGATTACGTATGTTGATATTGAACACCCGCCACATGACCCGAAAAAAAATGAATTTGCCAGACGGGTTATGGAGGAGGATATGTTTTATCCGGTTGTTGTCATTAATGATAAAGTAGTTGGTGAGGGCAATCCTCGACTGAAAACTATTTTTGCAGAGTTAGAAAAATACGGATATAAAGCTGAAAAAGAGGATGGAATCTAACCCATCCTCTTTCTTACGGCTCCCACTGATCTAATGAATCAATCACGTAGGTTGGTTTGCGGTCATACCCTGAAAGCATTTCTTTTGTGGTCACTCCGGTGTGCACCAGTAAAGTATCCATTCCAGCTCTCATTCCAGCCATTATATCAGTATCATAATAATCTCCAACCATAATGGTTTCTTCTTTGTTTGTACCAATTACTTTTAAAGCCTGTTCCATGATGATGGTTTCAGGCTTACCAATAAAAGTGGGCTTTGTTTGAGTCGAAACCGCCACTACGGAGGTAAATGAGCCATTGCCTGGCAAGAAACCTCTTTCTGTTGGAATAGCAATGTCACTATTGGTAGAAATAAAGGTCGCCCCGTTGCGAACGGCTAAGCAGGCAATCGCTAATTTTTCATAGTTGATTTCATGGTCAATTCCCATGACAACCACCTCTGCCTGTTCCTCTGCAAATGTAAAACCTTTTTCGGCAATAGCATTTCTCAGTCCTTCTTCTCCAATCACATAAACGCTAGCATCTTTTTTGAAGTCGTAAATATAATTAGCCGTTGCCATACTCGAAGTGAAGATATGATGGGGTGTAGCAGGAATATCAAAGCTTTCCAATTTTTCCGCAACCTGCTCGGGCGTTCTTGAAGAATTATTGGTCACAAATAAGTAAGGTATGTCTTGCTCCTTCAGTTTTTTGACAAAATCAGAAGCCGCTTCGATTCGTTCTATCCCGCGGTACATTGTGCCGTCTAAGTCGATTAAATAACCTTTGTATTTTTTCATGATGATCACTCCTAAAATAAGAAAAGACCGTGCTTGACGGTCCAAAGATTAATTTCTAAAGGCGGATACTGGTCCCAATTCGTTTGTTAGGTAATCACGCACATTGCTGCTGAAAACTTCTAAGGCTGGCATTAGGGTAGAAAATTTCTCAGTCAGTTCGGCATGGTCAATTTCCGTGTAGAATTGAACCAATTTTTTTCGATATGAAATCAGAACTTTTAAGTTCTCCCCTGTTTCCTTTTTGACGACCTTTTCATCGATTAAAATATCAATTATGTCATCATAACTGCCAGGGTCGCGCATGATAAAACCGTCAATCATCGCATTCCCGACATCCAATACGGATTCAAGCATCATGTGGGTGAGCCGTTCCAGGGCTGCTTTTTCCAATGGTGTGTTCCATTTGTGCTGACTTTTGAAAAGACCCGTTTGTGTCTCAAGATAGAGTAAGGTGGTTTCAATTTTTTCACGATCAACAAAATACATGTGTTCCACTTCCTTTAGTATTAGAGCTAGTTCGCAATCTCATTCATTAGCAAAGTTGGCGGAGCGTAAAAATAACCTTGGGCCAGATCAACATTATTTCTTGTTAATACTAAGGCCTCATCTTCATTTTCAATACCTTCCGCAACCACCAATGAACCGGCTTCCCTGGCAACCAGCATTAATCCCTTTAACATCGACTCTTTTAAAGAATTTTTATCAATATTTTGAATGACAGAACGATCGATTTTAATAACGTCTGGCATGATTTCACCAATGGTGCTAAGGTTGGAATAGCCGGAGCCAGTATCATCCACAGCAATTTTATAACCCATTAGGCGCAATTTCTTGATATTGTAAGAGAAATTCTTTAAACCAGTAATGGAATCGTTTTCGGTTACTTCAAAAGTAATTTGTTTTGGCGAGATTCTACCGCCATATTTCCTCATCAAGTTCTCCAAATCTCTGGTAAAGCGAATATTCCCCAACGTAATGGGAGTGCAGTTAACAAAAAAATTACTTTTGTTTTTGTTTCCTTTTATTTGTTCAATTGCTTTTTCAATAACGAGCATTTCTAATTCATATAAGGTTCCAGTTTGCCTGGCCACAGAAAAGAGAGTTAACGGATTTTCAAGCGACGTCCCCTTTGGTCCGCGGGTTAAAATTTCCCATGCCCAAATTTCCTTTGTTTCCACGTCAATAATCGGCTGCGCCATTAAACGAATGTTCTTTTTTGAGATGATTTTCTTAATGTTGTAAATCATATTATCATATTTGGTCGCCAACCGTTTCTCAGCCATTGCAATCGCTTGTCTGTGTGCTTTTGCCACCATATCCTGGATGGTATAATGGTTTTTTTCTATAAACATATACCCGGTCTCAATCGTTAATGGAACCGAAGGGTATTCAGTTTGTAACCCTTGCTCGACAATAAGGGCAAGGTTTTTGACAAGTTGATCGATATCCGATAATCGGTACCGGTCATAGTCTACCTTAAGATAAAGGGTAATCCCTTCTCCATACTGATCATGGAGCATGATGATATCTTGTTCGTTCAATTCCTTTAACACAGCGAGACGAAATTGTTTCTTAATCTGTTTTATTAGCTGATGATGCTGGATTTGTGTCAGTTCTGCAGCAACATCGATAAAGTTTTGCAGGTTATAGACAATGACTACAACCTCTTTCCCTGATTGAATGGCAGCGGTTACACCCTCACTTACAGGGTCCCTCAATGTGAAAGAGGGTGGATAAAAACGCAATGATGAATGCGGCAACAATACCTTACCCCATTCGAGTATGCTGTTAGCCTTGTTAAGGTATCGACGAACCATTTCATTCATCCCTCGCGAGTCCTGCAGATTTATCTACATTGTAACATATTTTGACAGATTTCGCGGCTTATTCCTGATTTATTTTACAATTTTTACGAAAATGACGTACCTCCCATAAATGATAAATATTTGGTACTATTAGAGAGTAAATAATCAAAAGGAGTTTGTTGCTGTGAGTGATCGCTTTTTTTTATATGATGATACAGAAAATACCAAAACACGATTTGTCAGTTTCGTTGGGGAAAATCAACGCTATGACTTGGCTATTGTCCAATCAGACCGCCATTACGGGAAGTTTTTGGTGTTAAATATGCAGGGAAATCGTTATGCCATCATTGGTCCAGATGATTTGGCGGAGGAAGGTTATTTGGAATATGCGTTTCAAATTTCGGATGCGGAAGCGGAAGAGCTTAAATCGTTCCTAACAGAAATGTTGTAATGAGCTCATGTTTTTCACTCTTTTTGTCATAATAAGGTCAAAGGAGTGAAAAAATTCATGGAAAACAATGACTCTGAGAAATATACCGAACTTTCGAATGTGGAAAAGCAACGAAATTATTTGACGGCAGAGGAATTTCCAGACGGCCCCTTCGGTTCGCCGATTAGACGGGATGAGCCGGTCCAGCTAAAAAGCACACCTTGGAAAGAGGGACAGCGCCGGTATAGCAATTTTAATTATGAATTTAAATCTCTCCATCAGGATCTACCTAGACAAATGGAAGGTGCTCACCCTACCCACGATGATCCGGCAACGGATGATCAGGAACCTTATAAAAAGGCAAACCAATAAAAAAAGCGGAGGCGCTCAGTGCTTCCGCTTTATTTTTTGACTTTTTTTATGACAAAATAGGCACAGCCGAAATTGCAGTATTCGTACAAGTATTCACTGAGGGTGCTGATTTTTGTATCAAAGGTGGCTTTTTGATTTTGGTCGTCGAAAAAACCCTTTAACCGAAGTTGGCCGTAACCCCAATCGCCCACAATGTAATCATATCTTGATAAAATATCACTGTATCTCGCTTTAAACGCCTCTTCATTAAAGGCCTCGCGAAATTCCTGCACAAGTTCATATGAAGTATTGTTAACGGTAATCATTCTATTGTCACCTCTTTTTGCCAGACAATTCTAATTCCCATTATAACCGATTCCCCATGAATTACTAAGAAAAAAAACAATCCTATTGGTAAATCTATAAAAAGGAGGTGTTTTAGTTGAAAAAACTGGCTATAATCATCGGATTATGCTCCATGACCGCTCTTTCCGCCTGTTCTAGGGATTCTGCCCATCAGGATGTATATGAGGAAAGCGGCAATACCATTAACGTGAACAATAAACGCCATGAGCTTTATCGTGAGGGCGGTGCGAACGGAGTCCGCAATGTCAGCAATGATTACGGATTTGTCCGGCATCAAAAAAGCCCAATTATGAATGATAATAACAGCAATACGAGTTATGCTGCCATGGACCGGGAGCAGGTCGCACACGTGATCAGCAGTCTGAGTACGAGTATTCCACACGTGAATGATGTCGCAACCCTTGTCACCGACCAGGAAGTGTTAATAGCGTATCGAACTAACTCAAAAAATCGCCATTTAACGGCTGATCAAGTGAAAAAGACAGGGATGTCTGTTGTACCAAGATACTATCACGTCTATGTGACCGATAATAAGCATTTACTTCGAGATGTAGAGAATTTAGCCAGTCTGGATTCGACAGGCAAAAATTCCCGGGATCAGGTAAACTATGTCATCTCACAAATGAAAAAGTCTCCCCAAGGGGCACGTATGAACAAAAGTGAAGATGAAAATGGTCTGACACCGGATGATTATAAGACCAATAATGTCCCTAAATAAAAATTTTTAATAAGTTCAGTCCTTTTTTGGGGCTGAACTTTTTAACGATGTCTTTTCCGTTGTGGAACATGATAAAATAGTTTGAAGGCACGAGGAAAAAGGAGTCGGGGGCAGATGAATAAGGTAGAGATTATTGCACGCCGAGTTATGGGATGGACATTGAATCGGTGGGATCGTTGGTATGATTTTGAAAACGGTGCTTTTATAGCCGTTTGGGATTTTCAACCACAGCAGAACTTGGACCACGCGATGCTTATTGTTGAAAGGATGAAGAGTTTAGGATTTACATATAGGACAAATGGGGTTTCGGAGGCATGCTTTAATGAAGTATGTGAGAGCGGTGAGACGTTGGCTGAGGCGATTACCAATGCAGCCTTCTCTATTGCCGATAATAGCCCGATTGATGAAGGATGGCTGTAGTAGATTACAGTCTTTTTTTTATTTAAACTGGTGCCAATGAAACCGATTATACTGAAATTTTCGTTTTCAGGTTGGCAGCCCGGATCTATTTGACCTGTTTTACGGGGAGTCTTCTGTTTTCGGGCTGGCAGCAAAGCGAGCTACAAAAAAACACACGCCTTATTCCCTGCTGAGAGGTGGGCGTGTGCGTTTATTTTATGCTTCTTGTGCGTTTTGTTCCCCTAGCAACTGCTTATGCTTGGCAGCTGCATTTACCTGCTCGTCCGCATGATAAGAGGAACGAACCAGCGGGCCTGCCTCACAATGGCTAAAGCCTTTGCTGATGGCAATCTCACGCAATTCATTAAACTCATCTGGGCTATAATATTTTTCAACCTTTAAATGGCTCTTTGTCGGTTGTAAATATTGTCCGATTGTCATGATATCAACATGATTTGCTCTAAGATCGTCCATAACCTCTATAATTTCCTCTTTTGTTTCACCTAGACCCACCATTAAGCTGGATTTGGTCGGAATGCTTGGATACATTTCCTTGGCACGGCGAAGAAATTCAAGGGATCGATCATATTTTGCCCGGGCACGGACTCTTGGAGTCAGGCGGTGGACGGTTTCAATATTATGATTTAAGATATCAGGCTTAGAATCCATTAACGTTCGTAAATTCTCTTCTTTACCACCCATATCAGATGGTAGCACTTCGATACTTGTGAATGGATTTTTCCTACGGATCGCGCGAATTGTTTCAGCGAAAACAGCAGCACCGCCATCCTTCAAATCATCGCGAGCTACAGCTGTTACAACCACATGTTTTAAGTTCATTAACTGAACAGAATCCGCCACTCTTTCCGGCTCTTGCCAATCGAGTTCCGTCGGTAATCCTGTTTTAACTGCACAAAATCGGCAGGCACGTGTACATGTATCGCCGAGAATCATGAAAGTTGCTGTACGGCGGGAACCCCAGCACTCATGAATATTCGGGCAGCGTGCCTCCTCACAAACCGTATGAAGACCTTGCTCCCTCATCAGCTTCTTCAAACCTGTATATGACTCATTCGTATTCAACTTAATCTTCAACCACTCGGGCTTCCGCAAAACATCCTCATTCCGCTTACTTCCCATATCAAAACACCCCTTGCTTAAACGACTCTAAATAACAATTCTACTGTTGTCACTTTAACATACTCTAAAACCTACGACAAGCAAATGAGGCCACTCCCTTCAGTTTTTCCTATACCCACTTTGGAAAAAGGAGTTGTCCGCCCCACGTGAACAAAATCGCCAGTTTTGTCTTTTTGCGGTG
>NZ_JBALNY010000072.1:33041-38987 GCF_036962145.1 Bacillus sp. JJ1764
CTGTTCTGTTTTTGGGGGCTTTCCTTTTGTTTTTGTCTTCGGCTTTTGGTGCTGGGGAGGTTCAGGCGAAGGAGGCTGTGGTTGATCTTTATCAGGAGAGAATGAGGTTGTATAGGAAGATGGAGGTTGTGACGCAGATTCCGTGGTATTATTTGGCGGCGATTGATCAGTATGAGCGGAGTGTTCGTCTGGCCCGCCGGGATTTGCCGAAGGCGGAGGGTGCTATTGGGATTTATTTTCGCCCGGAGCAATGGTCGGGGCTTACCAATCCAAATCTTATGGAAGAGAATCCTGCTATTATTCAGTTTTTTAATGGAATCGGCGTTGATGGGAATGGCGACGGTAAGGCAAGCCTTAAGAGTGATGATGATGTGTTGTATTCCTTTGCCCATTATCTTCAGTCCTATGGAGTAGACCATGATAATATTAAAATAGGCTTGTGGAACTATTACCATCGGGATAAAACGGTTGGAATTATTGCCGGGAAGGCAAAAATTTACAAGCATTTCGGACGAATCGATTTGGATAAACAGGTTTTCCCTGTGCCGCTTTACAGCAATCACAGCTATCGCAGCACTTGGGGAGATGCCAGGGGCTGGGGTGGCCGAAGGATTCATGAAGGCACAGATATCTTTGCCGGATATGGTGTCCCTGTCAGAGCTACCTGCTATGGGATCATTGAGATGAAAGGCTGGAACAAATTTGGCGGATGGAGAATTGGAATACGAGACATCAACAACACGTATCACTATTTTGCCCATCTTAGTGGCTTTGCTAGGAATATTATGGTTGGACAAGTCGTAGAGCCAGGCATGGTCATCGGCGGAGTCGGAAGCTCAGGCTACGGGCCACCGGGAACCTCAGGCAAATTCCCTCCACACTTGCACTATGGGATGTATAAGGATAATGGATTGACAGAATGGTCTTTTGACCCCTATCCGCATTTAGCACGATGGAAGTATCTAGAACGAATGGAATTACGAAAAAAGAAATAAAAGCTGCCCGAAATTTCTTGTCCCGCGACCATAACAGCATTTGCCAAGGTCATGGGACAGGAACTTTAGAAATGGGCAGCTTGTTAATTTCCTGATTTTTTTGTTTCCGCTTTCTTCGTTTCTGATTTCTTTTCTGGAATTTGAATGGAAGGTGTAACGCCACCCCCACTATTATAAAATTGCGGCACATCTCCTTCGATTAAGGCACTTCCCACCGGGATGCTTTGCGTTAGCTTAGTAATTTTTGTTGCAAACGGTGTAATGATTTGAACAGAAACTTCAACATGAATCAAAACATCTACCCACGTATTGTTAATTCCCATCTGTTTCGTCTCGATTTTCACATCCGGTTCTACTTCACCAATTGCATGAAATTTCACTGGGATTTTGGGCCCTAAGTTTCCCAGCAGAGAAATATTTGAGGCCTGCCCTAGCGGTACATACCAAACAATGCCGTCCTCTTTGGAAATATTTTCAGTTTCAATTTCCACATCCGTAATTTGCTCTAAGGATGCAATATCTCCACGTTTAGCCGCTTTTAAGTTCTTTTGAATTTGCGCTGTTGTTTCCGCTAAAACCCGATTAATCAAATCTGTATTCAGTTGAGCATTCTGTCCAGAACCATTGCTTCCGGGCAAAATTTCAATGACTTTATTGTTTTCCCCTATATTCGTTGTCCGCTTGGTAATAGCCTTATTAATGACAATGGAGGCTATATTCCGAGTTTCAGACTCTGCATAACGCATCAATGCGGGCTCAATCCCTCTGTTTACCAGCCAGAGGCCAATAGCAGTGGATAAAAGGAAACATACAAATGAGAGCAGCAACACATAACGAAAAGGCAGCGGTCCCCGCTTTCCAAGTCGTCTGCGAAATTTTGCCAATTGAATCACCCCTTCAAGCTATATGTATGCCAAAATAGGGTGAACTTGCCCATTAAATAATAACACTCATAAAGAAAAAGCTTGCCTCTAAGAAGCAAGCTTTAAATCATTTTCAATAATGCATCCCTGCCGATCATGCCTTTGTAAATACCCAGCTCCTCCGCTTCATAGGTCACCGATTCCAGTGGGGCATCCAGCAGCTGGTCAATCGTTCTTACCCCGACTGCCCGGCCGGCGATGATTTTACGGTCCTTTAACTGGTCATTTAGCAATCCGACATCCAAGGCACCGCACATGATATATCCTTTATCATTCGACACAGCCAGCAAAGTTGTTTTTGGCAGTAACACAGAAACAGCCAGAAACGTATGGCCGTTTATTTCAACTGGTGAAAGATTGATCAATTTCCCACGCTCCTTTCCCTACTATCACTTTATGAAAAGGTGGGAATATGCGTGTCTATACAACTGCCTATTGGGTTTTCAACTTCCATTTTAAAATGTCGCGCAAAAACTCCGGCAGGAAATATTTTTTTTGTTTCTTCGGAACAACCTCTTTGAAAAAATGGCCAAAGGTAAACATATCTGGAAGTGCTAAGGAATAGGTTTGGTGCGGATCCAAAGAATTTTGGTTTACAACCCATCCATCTTCACTTAACTCGATACCATCATATACAAAAGATCCAATAACGGTTCCCCGGAAACCTAACCCTTTAAGCTCGCGATGAGTTAACTGTTCATCTTTTGTTTCTTGTAAAATGGACAGTAACTCAGCACCACTTACCTTAATCACACAAGGATTAATCGGATGCGGGCAAACATTTAGCAGGTCAAACTCCGTTACCTCTCCTGATAACGTCCCAAGGAGCAGGCCTCCATTCACAATTGAACAATCTGTCTTGCACCATTCCCTTAAGGCTTGTCCTAAAAAAACAGAGAAATTTGTTTTCTGAAATGGATTTGCCTTTAATGGCGTATCTAAATGCGCAATCGGACTATTTAAAAGCTGCCTGCCGCTATTAAAATAGGACTCAATTATGTCTTCCTCTTTTTCAACAGCAGGCAACTCCAATACGTCATAAAGACAAGCTTTTTTACTCTTGATCATTTTATCTTCGTCCACATGGAGTGTGACTTGGCCAACATAATAACCAAATTTGCCGGCAGCCCCCAGCAATGTTTCTCCAATCAACTTTCCTTCCTTCAGGAAATGATGCGTATGTGCCCCGAGAATCACATCGATCCCCGTAATCTCTTCAGCAATTTGTTCATCATCATGAATACCCAGATGAGACAGCAAAATAATAACATCTGCTTCCTTTTTTAATACCGGCATCCATTTTTTCAACTCCGGTATCGGGTCCGTTACTTTCCAACCAAGTTGCTCATATAAAACTGCAAATTTAGCTGTGAGACCGATTACCCCGATTTTGGTCCCCTTTTTTGTTTGGTAAATCTTATATGGCTTCACCCAGCTTGGCAAGTCTCCGTTTTTTCGAAAAAAATTGGCCACGATTACTTCAAATTTTGCCTCGTCATATAGATGTTCTAAATCCTCATTGGGTAAGTTGACCCCTTCATTGTTTCCAATCGTTACTGCAGTATATTGACACTCATTTAAAAGTTGAATGTTACCTGTTCCCTTTGTTGCTTCTGTAAAGGGATGCCACCGGTCAATAAAATCCCCAATATCAAATAAGAATACATCCTCATTATGATGGATGGTCTCCATCTTCAAAAGTTCCTGTATGCGCGGCCAGTTTTCAAAATGACTGTGCACATCATTTGTATGATAAATATGTATCGTTTCCATGTTTATGATCCCGTCATTCCTTGATAAATTAAGCGAACTCCTACTACGACAAGTATAATTCGAATAATCCAGACAATTGTTTTACTCTTTAATTTTGTATTTAAAAATACCCCGACTTTTGCGCCGATCCACGCACCCGGAATCAATGCCAATGCATACAGCCAATCCACATTCCCCAAGGATATATGAGTAATCGAGCTGAGGATCGAGGTTGGCAAGATCATGAACATTGAAGTTGCCGTGGCCACATGCGGCGGGAAGAAAAATAATAGGATCATTGTGGGTACCATTAACGAGCCGCCGCCAATTCCGAAGATTCCGGACAGAAATCCGACAATGAATGCAATGATTACGCCCACAACAGAATTATAGCCATATTCATAGGTTTTCCCACTGTTGTCTGTAAACGTCCGGTGGATTCCCTTGTCCTTTCGATACGGTATCGGCTTTAATTTATCCCTAACGAGCATAACGATTGATACAAAGATAATAAACAAACCGAAATATAAACTAAATGAATGCAAATTTAATTTCTCGGTTACCCATGCACCGATAATACTCCCCGGACCGCTGCCTATTAAGAAAATCAGGCCGCTTTTGTAATCCACTGTTTTGTGCTTCATATAAGCCAATGTGGATGATAGGCCGGTAAAAATCATTGTAAACAGAGAGGTTCCTACAACCACCTGTGGTGTTAAGGGATGGCTTAGGAATGATAAGGTTGATAAGTACAACAGGGCCGGAACAACAATAATACCACCACCCATGCCAATCAGTGACCCTAAAGAGCTAGCAGCAATCCCAATTAACACTAAAATAATCCATTCCATTTAATCACCTTCTTAAAATAGATCCAGCTGTCTTGGAGCTAGGCATTCGTATTCGATTTGTAACAGCTCCATCATTTGCTTCGCATTGTCAGCGGCATCCCCGCCTGAATTGTTGTTAAATAAAAGATACACATCCGTGCATTGTTTTGCTAATGCTTGGATTTGCACGGCCCATTCATTCAATTCCTTCTGATTATAGCGGTATAGATAGCGAACTTCCCGCCAATCCACACCGGTTCGTTTTTGCCAACCATGGGTGTTGCGGCCATGGAATCTAATGAGGACTTTTTCTTGTGTGGTCGGCTCTAAAATAGTCGGAACCGAGCCCTCTCCAGATTGTGGCTCATCACAAATGCTGTGTATCCAATTTTCTGCTTTCATAAACTCTAGTGTTTTTTGACGGAATATTGGTATGAACCATGATTGATGCCTGAATTCCAGAGCGCAGGGAATATCGCCCATCTCAATCTTACACCATCGCAAATAGTCCACATTTTCACGTCGGCATTCGAACCAAGGAGGGAATTGAAACAGCACCAATGCTAATTTATTTTTCTCTATATATGGCTCTAATGAGTCCTGAAAAGCTTGAAACATTTCTTGTTTTGACTGAAACGGGATCTCACCACGCATATGCCCAGTCATCCCCTGGTAGGCCTTTACAATAAATCGGAAGTTCTCTGGCGTTTCATTGACCCATTTGAATGCATTGCGCTTTGGCTGTATCGCGTAAAACGCCGAATCCACCTCTACTATAGGAAAATGGCCCGCGTACTCCTTTAGTTTATCCTTTGATGATATTTGACCTGGATACAATGAATCGTGATCGCCCCAGCCAGTGACACCAACATAGATCAATAAAACTCACCTCCATTAATTTATAATAGCATAACCAAAATTATTTTTTCCGTTTGAGGTGCTGTTGAGGGACATAACGACCGACACCGAATAAATAAAAAAGACAAACTGATTAAATTTTGGGGAGAATTTGGTAATTTATGTTAAAATGATAGAGGTCTTTAAAATGTATGAGAGGAGATTGCTAAATGAGTCTTTTAGACAACTATCAAACAAGGGTGGAACAAGATTTAGAAAACAATGAGGAACTGATTGATATTTTTGGAGGAAGAACTGCCCCTACGAACTGGGTTATGAAACTGTTACCTGAAATTTCTTGGCTTACAAAGGAAAATATGCCAGTTGTTTTAGCTATTACTAGTCAAAGATTGCTTATTTATAAACAACAAATTAATTCAGAAATACAACTTTCCATTGGGATTCACCGTTCAGATATAACAGAATGTAAAGAAGAGAACGGTGTACTTAACGGAGCCATTCAAATAGCTTTAAAAGACAATCAATCTTTTAAATTTGTTTTAAAAAAGGAGCTAATACCAAATCTCTTAGCTGGACTTAATAATTAAA
>NZ_JBALNY010000072.1:39026-45917 GCF_036962145.1 Bacillus sp. JJ1764
GTTTAGTGACTAAAAGCTGTTTCTTAAACTTGGTTTAAATTAACCAAGTTTTTTTATGTACCACTAAATATTTTAACAATTGCCTAATTTGATTTATGGCAAGCACTTAGCATAATTATTTAACCCGTTCTTGATATGCCGTTTTTTAATTTAATTCAAGAACGAATGTTGTTCGAGAATATATAAAATACGTGTCCGAGCGACTTAGACATACCAGTATCAAAGTCACTGCCGACACGTATCTACATGTTACTAATAAAATTAAAAATGATACTTTAAACCTACCCAAAATATCTTTAAAAAAATAAAACGGGCAAAAAACGGGCAAAGCCCATTTAATGCCTCGTTAAACATAGATAAAATAAAGGTTATCCAATAGATCCTTCCATTTCGAACTTGATCAAACGATTCATCTCAACGGCGTATTCCATTGGAAGTTCCTTAGTGAATGGTTCGATGAAGCCCATGACGATCATTTCAGTTGCTTCCTGTTCGGAAATTCCACGGCTCATCAAGTAGAAGAGTTGCTCTTCAGACACTTTGGAAACCTTGGCTTCGTGCTCAAGTGAAATGTTGTCGTTTAGGATTTCGTTAAATGGAATGGTATCTGATGTAGATTGGTTATCCATAATCAGCGTATCGCACTCGATGTTGGCACGGGCTCCGTCTGCCTTACGTCCAAAGTGTACGATACCACGGTACGTTACTTTACCACCGTGTTTAGAGATTGACTTCGACACGATCGTGGAAGACGTGTTAGGTGCCAAATGAATCATTTTCGCACCAGCATCCTGATGCTGACCTTTACCGGCAATCGCAATGGATAATGTCATACCGCGGGCACCTTCGCCTTTTAAAATAACAGCTGGATATTTCATCGTTAATTTTGAACCGATGTTCCCGTCAATCCATTCCATTGTGGCATTCTCTTCACAAACCGCACGCTTGGTAACGAGATTGTAAACGTTATTTGCCCAGTTTTGGATAGTAGTGTAGCGGCAGTATGCACCTTTTTTGATAATGATTTCTACAACGGCACTATGAAGTGAGTTTGTTGTATATACTGGAGCTGTACAACCTTCAACGTAGTGTACATGCGCACCTTCGTCAACGATGATCAAGGTTCTTTCGAATTGTCCCATGTTTTCGGAGTTGATGCGGAAGTACGCCTGTAATGGAGTATCCACTTTCACGCCTGGTGGAACATAAATGAAAGAACCGCCAGACCATACAGCTGAGTTCAATGCTGCAAATTTGTTATCCGTTGGCGGGATCACTTTTGCCCAGTGCTCACGGAAGATATCTTCGTTTTCACGAAGCGCGGAATCAGTGTCCTTGAAGACGATACCTAGTGCTTCTAGATCTTCCTTCATGTTGTGGTATACAACCTCAGATTCGTACTGAGCAGATACACCAGCAAGATATTTCTGCTCAGCTTCCGGAATACCAAGCTTATCGAATGTGGCCTTAATTTCTTCTGGTACCTCATCCCAAGATTTCTCGGATTTCTCAGAAGGTTTTACATAGTAGGTAATTTCATCAAAATTTAATGACTTTAAATCTCCGCCCCATTGTGGCATTGGCATGTTATAAAAATGCTCAAGCGATTTTAAACGGAAATCAAGCATCCATTGTGGTTCGCTCTTCATTTTTGAAATCTCTTCCACAATCTCGCGTGTTAAGCCGCGTTTTGAGCGGAAGATGGAAACGTCTTTATCAGCAAAGCCATATTTATAATCACCGATTTCAGGCATCTTTTTTGCCATCGTCGTAATCCTCCTTCATAAACAACCGAGGCTCGGAACAGCCCCAGCGTTTTATTGTTGTCCGTCTTCCTTCAATCCTTTTTCCATCGCCTTCCACGCTAATGTGGCACATTTAATTCTGGCAGGAAATTTGGAAACACCTTGAAGTGCCTCAATATCGCCTAAATCGATATTATCATCGAATTCTTTTCCTTGAATCATATCAGAAAAAATCGTTGCAAGCTTTAACGCTTCTTCAACTTTTTTTCCTTTAATAGCTTGTGTCATCATCGAGGCAGACGACATCGAGATGGAACAGCCTTCTCCTTCGTATCTTGCATTGGTGACAATTCCGTCCTCTACTTTTAGGCTTAGCTGAATGCGGTCACCGCAAGTTGGGTTATTCATATTAATCGTATGGTTACCATCCTCTAATATTCCACGGTTACGTGGGTTTTTATAATGGTCCATAATCACTCTTCGGTATAATGCATCTAAATTATTAGAAGACATCGCTGAAATACTCCTTTGTTTTGACAAGCCCTTCAACGAGTTTATCAATATCTTCTTCCGTATTGTATAAATAAAAGCTAGCACGAGCCGTTGCTGACACGTTCAGCCATTTCATCAGTGGCTGTGCGCAGTGATGTCCGGCACGGACAGCGATTCCTTCTGCATCAAGAACCGTTGCGACATCGTGCGGGTGAACATCGTTAATATTAAAAGTGACTAGTCCGCCACGCTTAGTTGCATCCAGTGGACCATAAATGGTGATGCCTTCAATAGAAGACATTTTATCTAAAGCATATGCCGCAAGCTTGTGCTCATGCTCAGCAATTTGATCCAAACCAATTTCATTTAAAAAGTCGATGGCTGCACCAAGACCAATTGCACCGGCAATAATCGGAGTACCACCTTCAAACTTCCACGGAAGTTCTTTCCAAGTTGATTCGTACAATTGTACAAAGTCAATCATTTCGCCGCCAAACTCAATCGGCTCCATGTTCTCAAGCAAATGCTTTTTGCCGTATAACACACCGATTCCTGTTGGAGCGCACATCTTATGACCGGAAAACGCAAAGAAATCACAATCCAAATCTTGAACATCAATTTTCAGGTGGGGAGCACTTTGCGCACCGTCCACCACCATGATCGCACCATTTTCATGGGCGATTTGAGCGATTTCCCTCACTGGATTAATGGTGCCAAGTACATTCGATACTTGCATTACGGAGACGATTTTTGTATTTGGAGTAATCGTCGCTCTGGCATCTTCCAAAGAAATCGTGCCATCCGCCTGCAGCGGAATGTATTTCAGCTGTGCCCCAGTTCGTTTAGCTACTTGCTGCCACGGAATAATATTGCTGTGATGCTCCATGTACGTAATGACGATTTCATCGCCCTGCTTCAGGTTTGCAGCCGCATAGCTGTGCACGATCGTATTTAGAGAGGTTGTCGTTCCTCTTGTAAAAATCACTTCCTGAATTGATTTTGCGTTAATGAAATTACGAACCTTTTCACGAGCGCCTTCGTAAGCATCCGTTGCTCTTGTTCCTAGTGTATGCACACCGCGATGGACATTCGAATTGTATCCGCGGTAGTAATCTTCTATTGTTTCAATGACTTTAATCGGCTTCTGAGAAGTAGCCGAACTGTCTAAATAAACAAGCGGATGACCATTTACTTCCTGGTCTAAAATGGGAAACTGTTGGCGAATATCGCTTATATTCATGAGCGAACTTTCCTTTCAATAACTTCCGTTAATTGTTCTTTTACCTTTTCAATTGGAAGTTGTTTAACCACAGGTGCCAGGAATCCGTGAATGACTAAACGCTCTGCTTCACGTTTTGGAATCCCACGGCTCATCAGATAATAAAGTTGAACCGGATCCACGCGTCCGACAGAAGCGGCATGTCCTGCCATTACATCGTCTTCATCTATTAAAAGAATTGGGTTGGCATCCCCACGTGCTTTTTCACTAAGCATCAAGACACGGGATGTTTGTTCAGCATCTGATTTGGATGCTCCGTGTTCAATTTTACCAATGCCGTTAAAAATTAAGGTTGAGTTATCTTTTACAACACCATGATTTAAAATATTGCCTTGTGTGTGTTTTCCAAAGTGCACTACCTTTGTGGTAAAGTTTTGCGTTTGCTCGCCACGCCCGACAACCACTGTTTTCGTATCACCAGTAGAGCCGTCACCAAGTAAGTTAGTTGTATTTTCGGAAATAGTATTCCCTTCATTCATTAGGCCAAGTGCCCAATCAATACGGGAATCTCTGCCGGCCACCCCGCGGCGATTTACATACGTTGTAACCCCTTTTGCCAAGTGATCAACAGCACCATACTGAACCCTTGCATTCGTATTCGCCACGACTTCGGTTAAAATATTCATTAAACTATTTGAGTTTTCCACCGTGGAAATGTAGTTTTCTACGTATGTGACGGAGCTATTATCATCTGCTACCACAATAACATGATTAAATAAATTGGCATCTTCATGGTCATGAACGAAAACTGTTTGAATTGGCTCAGAAACTTCTACATTTTTTGGAACATATAGAAAAACCCCGCCGTTCACAAGCGCGGCATGAAGAGCTGTTAAACGATGCTCATCAGCATTGATTGCTTGAGTCATATAATATTTTTTCAATAATTCCCCATGCTCTCTTGCAGCTGTAAAAATATCTGTGAAAATGACTCCTTGATTTTTCAAGGTTTCAGACAATGATAAGTAAGCCGAGGATTGATTGCGTTGTACATATAAATTTTGATTATCCAGATCGACTAATGACTTTACTGCCTCAGGAAGTTCTTCGAGCGAAGCAAACCCTGAGCTTTTTACAGTATGCTGCTGGAATTGTGTGAAATTCCATTTATCAATCTTCGTCTTATCTGGTCTTGGCATTGGAAGCTCTTCAAATTGCTCCAACGCTTTAAGACGAAACTCGGCCAACCATGCAGGCTCATTCATTTCCTTGGAAAAGGAACTCACAAACCCCTTATCAAACGGTAATTTTGTTTCTGTTGTCATGTTAATCCTCCTAACCGCTTACGCTTCTTGCTCAACTGTTTCATCTTCAATTCCAAGCTCTTGCTTGATCCAGTCATATCCTTCCGCTTCTAAGCGCTGTGCAAGCTCTGGTCCGCCGGATTTAACAACTCGGCCTTGCATCATGACATGCACATGGTCAGGAGTGATATAGTCCAATAGACGTTGATAGTGGGTAATAATTAAGCAGCCAAACTCTTCGCTGCGCATTTCATTGACACCTTTTGAAACTACTTTTAATGCATCGATATCTAAACCTGAGTCAATTTCGTCAAGGATGGCGATTTTAGGCTCAAGCATCATTAGTTGTAAAATTTCATTTCGCTTTTTCTCCCCGCCAGAGAAGCCTTCGTTCAGATAACGCTGTGCCATATCAAGATCCATTTCTAAAAATTCCATTTGTTTATCCATTTTACGGATGAATTTCATTAATGAAATCTCATTGCCTTCCCCAAGGCGGCTGTTGATGGCAGAACGTAAAAAGTCAGCGTTGGTTACGCCGTTAATTTCACTTGGGTATTGCATCGCTAAAAACAGACCCGCACGAGCGCGCTCATCCACTTCCATTTCAAGTACATCTTTTCCATCAAGTGTAATGCTGCCGCTTGTTACCTCATATTTTGGATGTCCCATGATGGCGGAAGATAAAGTAGATTTACCTGTTCCGTTAGGTCCCATGATCGCGTGAATTTCTCCGCCCTTTATTTCAAGGTTTACACCTTTTAAAATTTCTTTCCCCTCAATTGCAACATGCAGATCTTTGATTGTTAAAGTTGATCCAGCCATTTTTATACCTCCGAAAAATGTTTTGTATCTTTTGAACCCTATTGGAAAATAACTGCATTCTCAATCTATTCTCATTACAATCTTATAACAAATGAAATCTATTATCAACTTTTATGTGTTAATAACTATTTTATATTTTCACTGATTTAATTCTAAATGAGAATCAAAGTAACTTATAGTTTGAAAATTCAGCCTAATTTGTTTTATGTAAAAACAAGCCCGATAAAAATCATACCTTATTTGTTGTTTTTTTTTCAATGAATAGACTCGGGAGCAATACAGTCTATTTTTTACCAATCAGTTTGGATTCATGTAAAAAGAAAAGCCAGTGGATTCCACTGACTTTCCAGATGTATTTCTTCCTATTAATATATTACTCAGATACAGGAACAACCGCACCTTTGTATTTTTCAAGAATGAAGTCTTGAATTTCTTTAGAGTGAAGGACTTCGACAAGGGTTTTGATTGCTTTTTTGTTTTCATCACCTTTACGAACAGTAATAATGTTTACATACGGTGATTCTTTCCCCTCAAGTGCAATTGCGTCCTTCATTGGATTTAGTCCCGCTTGTAGTGCATAGTTTGTGTTGATTAGGACTGCATCTGCTTCGTCATTTTGATATACCTTTGGCAGCATCGCAGCTTCTACATCCGTTTTGAATTTTAGATTTTTTGGATTTTTAGCAATATCTTCTACTTTAGCAGTTGTTTTATCAATACCTTGTTTTAAAGTGATTAATTTTTCATGGTCAAGAAGGGAAAGCATGCGGCCATGGTCAGCAACAGAGTTACTCATGATAATCGTTGCACCATCTGGAAGCTCTGATAACTTTTTATAGCGTTTAGAATATACACCAATTGGTTCAATATGAATGCCGCCAGCATTAACAAAATCAAAATCTTTATTTTTTGCCATTTGATTTTTTAAGTAAGGGACGTGCTGAAAAAAGTTTGCATCAAGATCACCAGATGCCAAAGCTTTGTTAGGTGTCACATAGTCATTGATAACTTTAACTTGAAGATCAATACCTTTCTTCTTTAAAAGGGGTTTGGCTTTTTTAAGGATTTCAGAATGGGGAACTTGCGATGCCCCTACTACTAATGTTGTTTCTTTACTCTCAGAAGCATTGTTTTTCCCGCAGGCTGCAAGTGAAAAGATAACTAATAATGCTGATACGAAAACGAATAATTTTTTCATTTTTTCCTCCTGATATTTATGTTTTATCTTTTATCTTTTATCAATTAATCTTGTGATCTTATCACCAACAAATTGGATGATAAAAACTATGATCAAAATAAATACGGT
>NZ_JBALNY010000072.1:45942-51504 GCF_036962145.1 Bacillus sp. JJ1764
CATTATTTGTGTATTATAACTTTGGAATCCTTGTAAGTAGGCAAGATTTCCAAGTCCTCCTGCACCAATGACGCCAGCCATTGCAGTATAACCTACTAAGGCAATTCCGGTTACTGTTATTCCCGATATTAACGCTGGCAAAGATTCAGGAATTAACACCTTGAAAATAATTTGCCAATTTGTTGCCCCCATCGATTTTGCTGCTTCAATAACTCCCTTATCAATTTCACGTAAAGCCATTTCTACCATCCTTGCATAAAAGGGAGCTGCCCCGATGATTAGAGCTGGTAATGCGGCATTGGCCCCAAGCATGGTACCCATGATCAAAACGGTAAATGGTAGCAATAAAATAATAAGGATAATAAACGGAATGGAACGGAAGATATTTACGATTGAAGCAATAATTTGATTAATCACTCGATTTTCCCAAATATTCCCTTTTCCGGTTAAAAATAAAATAATTCCTAAAATGATACCAAGAATGAATGTAAACGCGACTGAAATGGCCGTCATATAAAGGGTCTCTTCGGTTGCCACCCAAATACTATCCCAATCGACGTTATAGAACCAAGTATCAAGCATTCTCGATCACCTCCACTCCTACCTGCTGGGAACCAATAAACTCAATTGCTTTGTTGACCTCGGCTTCGTCTCCGTCAAGATGAATGAAAAGTGTGCCGTATGATCCACTTTGGGTTTGCGATATTTTCCCTTGTAGGATGTTGACCGTTACATTGTGATGACGAATTAGATTCGTGATCACCGGCTGTTCAGCAGACTCTCCAATAAAGGTTAATTGAACAACACGGCCGGATTGATAGTGTTCGAGCAAATGCTCTGCTGTTTCCTTTGTTTCACCCGGTTCGGTTACTTGTTTAACAAAGCGCTTGGTGATGGATTGCTGCGGATTTTTGAACACATCCAGAACGGAACCCATTTCCACCACTTTTCCGCTTTCCATTACTGCCACTCGATGACAAATTTTGCGAATGACGTGCATTTCGTGAGTAATTAACACAATCGTTAAGCCATACTGTTTATTAATATCAACAAGCAAATCCAAAATGGAATCTGTTGTCTGCGGATCAAGTGCTGAAGTGGCTTCATCGCACAGTAGCACTTTCGGATTATTAGCCAGTGCTCTGGCAATGCCAACCCGTTGTTTTTGTCCGCCGCTTAGTTGAGAAGGGTAAGCATTTTCTCTGCCCTCAAGACCAACTAATTTAATCAATTCATTTACCCGCTTTTGTCTTTCTGCCCCTTTGACTCCGGCAATTTCTAGCGGGAACGCAATATTTTCGCTTACAGTCCTTGACCATAATAAGTTAAAATGCTGGAAGATCATGCTGATTTCCTGGCGGGCCTTGCGAAGCTCACTGCCTTTAATTTTTGAAATTTCTCTTCCGGCGACCGTTACACTGCCTTCAGTCGGTAGCTCAAGGCCATTAAGCATTCGAATCAAGGTACTTTTACCTGCGCCACTATATCCAATGACTCCGAAAATTTCTCCCTTTTTAATATCCAGATTGACCTCATCAACTGCTTTGAGCTGCCCCTGTTTCGAAGGAAAAATTTTTCGAACATTTTTAATTGATATCATTGCCTCACCTGCTTCATATCCAGAATACGTAAATATAGGGTTTGAATTTTTCGTTAAAAGGATACTATTTTAAAAAAATAAAAGCCTTTCTGCAAGGGCAGAAAGGCATTATAAATCAATCCTTTCTCCCATCTCTCAAAGCATTCGCTTTGTGTGAATTGGCACCATTTCAATAAAATTGACGGTTGCCGGGCTTCATAGGGCACATCCCTCAGCCTCTCTTGATAAGAGCTTAAACAATCCTATATTCAATTAATACTTTAGTTCGTTTACGTAAAAAATATATTACGAAAGTTATCGTATCATGGATAAAAAGCAGTGTCAATAAAATTTCTTCATTTTCGGAAAAATTCGACTAAGCCTTCGTTTTTAATGAAGTTAGACCTGTTGCCACCTCAATGGAATCCTCAAGATCTTCAATTAAGTCCTCGGCATTTTCGATTCCTATAGACAGTCGAATTAAATCCTCTGAAACTCCTGATGCTTTCAAACCCTCTTCATCAAGTTGCTGGTGCGTGGTGCTGGCCGGGTGAATAATCAAACTCTTCGCATCTCCCACATTGGCCACATGAGCCCATAAAGTAATCGCATTTATTAATTTGGCCCCTGCTTCACGTCCACCCTTAATACCAAAAATAACTACAGAACCGGCACCTTTAGGCAGGTATTTTTTTGCTAATTCATAGTCAGGATGGGATGGATGCCCAGGATAAGAAACCCACTCAACAGCAGGATGATTTTCTAAATACTCCACAACCTTTTGGGTATTGGCCACATGTTCCTTCATTCGCACATGAAGTGTCTCCAATCCAAGTGTAAACTGGAAGGCGTTTTGCGGACTTAACGCTGGCCCTAGGTCACGCAGCAATTGAACACGTGCCTTAACAATATACGCAACAGGTCCAAGTGCTTCTGCATAAACCAGGTCATGATAGCTTGGATCCGGAGTCGTAAAACCAGGGAATTTCCGTGAATTCCAATCAAACTTTCCTCCATCGACAATGACACCCCCTAAAGTTGTGCCATTCCCAAGCAACCATTTAGTGGCTGAATGAATGACAATATCTGCACCATGTTCAATCGGACGGCACAAATATGGAGTAGCAAAGGTATTATCAATGATTAGCGGAATCCCTGCTTGATGAGCAATTTCCGCTACTTTTTCAATGTCCAAAATAGTTAAGCTTGGATTACCGATGGTTTCAGCAAAGACAGCCTTCGTTTTTTCAGTAATAGCCGCACGGAAGTTTTCCGGGTCTGCAGGGTCAACAAACTTCACCTTAATTCCGTATTTTGGAAGAGTCACGGCGAATAAATTAAAGGTGCCGCCGTACAGCGTTGAAGCAGAAACAATTTCATCACCGGCTTCGGCGATGTTTAAAATGGCTAGAGTAATGGCTGCCATACCGCTCGCCACCGCAAGTGCGCCAACCCCGCCTTCTAATAAAGCAACTCTCTCCTCAAACACAGTAACGGTCGGGTTATGTATACGCGTGTAAATATAGCCCGGTTCTTTTAATCCAAATAGGTTAGCCGCATGCTCTGTATCTTTAAATTGATAGGCGTTGTTCTGATAGATTGGAACAGCACGTGCACCAGTAACCGGATCCGGCGACAAACCTCCATGAACCCCTAATGTCTCAAACCGATATTTCTTTTGCTTCTCTGTCATTTTCCTTGCTCCTCTCTCTTTTGTATAAAAATAAAACCCCCACTTCATAAGAAGAGGGGGATCCACTCTTTTTATAAAGTGGGGGATCCGTACTTCTTATCTTTCGGGGCATGAAGCTCCGCTGGAATTGGCACCGTGTCTCAAACCGGTTGCTGGGCATCGTCGGGCCAGTCCCTCCGCCACTCTGGATAAGAATTATTCATTATTATTACTGAATATTTAAAAAATATATTACAGGATGTCCTCTACCTAGTCAAGAGTTTTACTAACTAATTTTGGCAAAATTTTGAGTGCTCGCTAATACGAATAATGCTTCTAATAGCAGCACGATTCTTAAGGGTGCTTCTACTTTTAACACGCCCTCACGTTGAAGTGTCCGCAGTTTTGCCTCACCACTTATTAATCGATGGATCCCTGCATTGCTGCCGTTAATCGTATAGCCTGGAGCTAAATCATCACTAATTTCAATTGTACCGTGATTAATTGCCAGTTTGACTGTTTCATGGTGGGTCGAAATGGCTACGTGAAAATCTGCCTGTCGGATCAATGGCAGAATATGCTCCAACTGGTTAGCAGCAAGTATAAATGAATGAACCGCTTCCTTCATACAATCACTCCGCTTCCGTTATGCTACCTTTACTATTCAGCAATAATATGCCGACTTCCTTTAATAAATGCTCGACAATTACCGTACCTGAGATGATCATTTCCCGAGAAATATGTCGGAAGGAGGGATTCTTAACACATTTTTCACCATTTTTTGTCGGAAGTTTTGTAAAATAGATTTATCAAATTTGAAAGGAAAGAAGTCATGATTATTAAACCTCGAACCGAGCCTCATGATTTAACAATGTTTCGGATCTTGAATGCACGCATGGAGTTATCGGAAAATGACAAAAGAAATTTTATCAATCTGCAAAAAGGATATTTAGGAGAGTTGAAATTTGATGAATTTGCAGAACGACAACTTGATGATCATATTCCGATTCTAAATGATTTACTTATGAAACATAACAACTCCTATTTTCAAATTGATTCATTTATCATAGCAAATGGTGTTGGGAACCTTATCGATATCAAAAATTCAGAAGGTGATTACATTTTTAGGGATGGGCAGTTTTATCCGATGGGCAGTAACCAAGAAATATTGAATCCCCTTGGACAATTGGATCGCTGTGTAACACTCCTTCGTAAATCCCTCTCCATTAAGGACTGCCAGATTCCCATCAAACCCTATCTAGCATTTGTTAATCCTAATTTCACCCTCTATCAAGCACCCGTTCATGAATCCCTCATCTTCCCAACTCAATTGAATGCCTTTATGAAAAAGTTAAATGCCGGAACCACACGAGTTAATGGACACCAAACCAAATTAATAGAAACATTATTAGCAGCCCATATAACAAAGTACCCTTATTCTAAATTACCTGCCTATTCTTTTGAGCAGCTGAAAAAGGGCATTACTTGTTGTAGGTGTCAGTCTTTTTCGATTGCAACCACAGGACGGAAATTGAGTTGTTTGGATTGTGGGTATGAAGAGTCGCTGATACAAGCGGTGTTGCGGGCTGTGGATGAATTTAGGCTTTTGTTTCCGGGGGAGCGGGTTACGACGAATAAGATACTTGATTGGTGTGGAAGGGGAAACATTTCTAAGAAATTAATTTGGAGGATTTTAAAAGAGAATTTTAAGGCAGTGGGGTATGGAAGATGGTTTTATTATGAGTGATTCACTTAAAAAATTGTGTAAGGGCTTATATTAAATTTTAGTGTGCGCTTTATAAGCGATACTTTTGCTGGTGCGGTCGCTTTTTATGGAAGGTTGAACACCTCTTTATTCCCAATTTTGATGTTGAGGTCGATTTTCTGGAACGTAGAACCCTTCTATGTTCCTTTTTTTGCTAGTGCGACTGCTTTTTCAGGAAGGTAAAACACCTCTATATTCCACTTTTGCTTCCGGTACTGCTTTTTCTGGAACGTAGAACACCTCTATGTTCCCTTTTTGTTACCGGTACTGCTTTTTCTGGAACGTAGAACACCTCTATGTTCCTTTTTTGCTGGCACGACTGCTTTTTCAGGAACGTAGAACCCCTCTATGTTCCCCTTTTGCTGGTGCAACTCTTTTTTCGGAAACGTAGAACCCTTCTATATTCCCCTTTTGATGACGAAACTGTTTTTTCGGGAACTAGAACCCTTCTATATTCCCTTTTTGATGACGAAATTGTTTTTTCGGGAACATAGAACATCTCTATGTTCCCTTTTTGCTAGTGCGACTGCTTTTTCAGGAATGTAG
>NZ_JBALNY010000073.1:0-377 GCF_036962145.1 Bacillus sp. JJ1764
CCTTATATGCGTCCCACATGGCAAAAAAGTAAACACATGGATAAAACATGAGCCATTGATATTCTGTCTGCTCGATTGCTTTATTTATTTGACCATTAAAACTTAACAGGATCAATTCATTAAAGTGAGAATAAACATTAATCACAAATTCCAATAAAATAAAAATGATCCCTTTCAGATATTTACCATTAAGTAATTGACCAAAACCTGGGAAGGCAATACTCCATAAAAGTTTTTCTATCGGATTCACATTTTCCTAACCTTTTTCTCATAAATTTTTGTTAATTTTCATCGAGATGATCACGATTAACGGCATGTGGTGCTTTTTCCATCCAACCCTTTTCTATATAAATTTTGGCAGCATCTTCAACAAATTT
>NZ_JBALNY010000073.1:449-2886 GCF_036962145.1 Bacillus sp. JJ1764
TTCATCGAAAACATATCCATCTTATGAAAAAG
This sequence comes from Bacillus sp. JJ1764, assembly GCF_036962145.1. Classification (NCBI taxonomy): domain Bacteria; kingdom Bacillati; phylum Bacillota; class Bacilli; order Caryophanales; family Bacillaceae; genus Bacillus; species Bacillus sp. JJ1764. The sequence goes on from NZ_JBALNY010000073.1 coordinate 482, forward strand.
CATGATCTTATCCGAAAATGGTGAAAATGTCGATGTTGTTACTAAATCATCTAGAAAAGATGGGGTAGGTAAATGTTCATCATGAAGCATTTGCATATAATGCTGAACATTTGTTGCTGTCATATCTCTTCCCCATTCAAACAACTTTCGAATCTTTTCATCTTTTGCCACTTGGGCAAAGGCCATGATCAGGGCTTTACTAGTAACATTATTTTCAATATTATCATAAAAATGGGCTATTTCTAACGCATGCAAGGGTCTTATATGACCAAAGTAACCATTTAGAAAATCAGTATGTACAAAATCTACTTTCTCTGGAACAGGGATAATGGGTGGCTTTATGGTTAGACCTTTATTCATTAATATTTCTTTTATTTGTTCCATCAATTCCATTGTAGAATTCATACAATAGGTAAAAAATTCTCTTACATCTTTCCGATAAACGATCGGTAATCCAACACTATAGATACTCATCCCTGCTTTGGCAACATATTTCAAATAATGTGGATAGTATTGATCTTGAAATAAGCGTGGGGCATTCAGGTTTACATCCTCTTCCCCAAACCCTTTTGGTATCGGAAAGCTTTCTTTTGTAAAAATGTCTGTAGTGATTTTTAAAAATTCCTCGGATAAGGTTAATGCGTTTTCTAGTAACGTCCTAATATCTGGATCCGTAACGTTTCTAAGATAATAGCTTAAAATACATTTTGCCATGCTGTTCCCCATGTAAGTTGCCCACAACTTCCCCATTTCTGCAGAGGTTAATGGCTCATTCGTATTTGTCTTATGGGTACCTAATCTAATCGGTTTAATTGTTTGCATAATGGCTCCCTTCTGTTAATTTCGCTTAGTGTTTTCCTCCTTTCAAATCATATTCCATTTTTAATTATTATTATCTTTACAGCGCCTCATTATTAAATTTGAATTAACAAAAGACATTAAAATGGGTAAAAAAAGTAAAAAGACCGCCACGGCGATCTTCATTTTTACTCTTGACCCTTTATTGATTAGTTTACTCAAGCATTTGATTGTTAAAACTCTCCATCAAATTGGGAGAACGGAATGTTTAGTCGGTTTTCCACTGTGCGAAGCCTTTGATTCAGCCGCTGTAATCGGCGCTGTATTCGGTTATTTTCCCTTTCGAGTTGCTCAACTCTTCGTTCAAGCTGCCGCCATTGGGGCAATTGAAATAGTTGTGTAAGTTGTGGAAACTGCCTTTCTGGGTTAGCCTGGTTTTGCTGAACATATGGGTAATAGTCGAATTGAGTTTGCGGAATTTGATAATTTCCATACGGATACATGTGGGTACCTCTCCTTTACGTTCATTTCCCTATACAGTATGAGGCCATTTTCAGTGTGAAACGGCGGGTACCCATATGTTTCCTATTTTTCTATATAGAACAAACTTATTTATTTCCACCCCGGGACCATATCACGACAGGAATTAGCAATAAGGACAAGATTCCCCCAAAAATGGATAAGGTTGCATAACTGGAACCAGCCACAATCATCCCTGAAAAGGCTCCACCGGCTGCACCTGACAGGGCAATTAACACATCCACAGTCCCTTGTGTTTTAGCCCGTGTGTATGTTTCTGTTGAGTCAACAAGAAGAGCCGTCCCACTGATTAAACCAAAATTCCACCCTAATCCTAGTAAGGAAAGAGCGATTACCATAAAAACCATAGAATCTCCTGGTGCCCATGCTGCCAGTAAACCTGCGAGAAGAAGTGTTGTTCCAGAAGCCACTGCCATGACAGTTCGCCCTAATCGATCGACGAGGACACCCGTAACCAGAGAAGGAAGATACATGGCACCTATATGAAATCCAATAACAAGACCGACGGCACCCAAACTATGTCCATGATGCATCATATGAACAGGTGTCATCGTCATAATCGCTACCATGACAATTTGAGTAAGAACCATAATCGTTGCCCCAACAATGATGCCTCTTTTGTTTTTTGAATGTTCCACTGCTGTCGTCGGATGTTCTTTATCAATAGGTTTAAGATTGGCTGCTTCAATGGATCTCGCTATCACTAAAGGATCTGGACGCAACAAAATGAAAAGGACAAGACCTGCTAAAATATAGGATGCTGCCCCTAAAATAAAAGGACCTGCAAGTGATGGAACACCGATTAAAAGGGCAAAATCCCCCATCACATTTACTAAATTTGGTCCTGCAACGGCACCAAATGTGGTAAAAACCATCGTAATACTAATCGCGGTTGCCCGCTGCTTACTATTGGCTAGGTCTGTTCCTGCATAACGGGCTTGCAGGTTCGTAGCTGACCCAGCACCATAAACAAGAAGAGACAAAAATAACAGAATGACACTATTTAGGATGGCTGAGAGGATTACTCCGATTGCTCCAAGTCCACCAATCAAAAAACCTGTTGCCAA
>NZ_JBALNY010000073.1:2941-17655 GCF_036962145.1 Bacillus sp. JJ1764
AATTCCAGCATAAGCATCAGTGCCGAGCATTTGCTGTGCAAGGAGAGCACCGACTGTAACCCCTGCCGCTAACCCTGCTCCACCTAAAATTTGTGAAATACTAACAACGATTAATGTACGTTTATATAACGATTTTTGTTTTTCCGTAGAAAAATGGAAGCTTTGTAGCCAAGCTGATTGTTCGTCTAATGCTTTTAGGCTTTCTTTCTGTAGCATAATCTCACCTACCTTTCATGATATGGATAATCCGCAACTAGATTTCCCCATCATAACATGCATAAAAAAACCACACAACAACATAATTGTATGGCAAACAATATTAAGTAAGTTCGCTCAGCAACCGTTTAGAATGATTGATCCCTGTTCAAGCTTCTCGAGTGTTTTCGGTGCACACACAGAAATCCTTACAGCCTATGACCTGTTTCGGAGCAAATGTTGCGACTGCTGGAAGCGGATTTTGCCCCAAAAGATAGTTTTATCAATCGATGGTTTCCAGCTCATTGAATAGTTCTCAAATGAATTAATTGGCATAATCTTCATCCTTTTTCACAACATAATATGATGGTTCTGTTTATAAAACAATTATCTTTTTTCACCCCTTACTATTCAACTTTTCGAATTATCCATTTTCCTACTATTTCTATAAAAATGGACAGCAAAAAGATCGTCCTTGATGACGATCCATTATTTAAGACTATTCATTTAACTTTTGCAACTCCTAAAGCAAAATGGCTCCAAAGAATATCTTCTACTAATTCAGCTTGTGATTCTTCACATTCAACAATTAAGATGATTTCCGCATGCTCTCCTTTTAATGCTCGTTTATTTTTCCTTACAACCAATTCCATGAACAGCCTAATAGCGAAGCCAAGAACAAACCCCACAAATGCTCCTGCTAGCCCCGAAAAAATCGGTCCCCATGCTAATTTAAAGCCCATACTTGCCCCTATTACGGCAAATGCTGTGGCGAGTCCCATACCAATATCAATCAGGCTTGTACCATCTGACCGATGAAGGGTATCAAAAATTTTACGGTCTTTTTCTTTATTATCCAATGGGACCGCAAAAATACTTTCTTTTTTAATCCCTCTTTTTTCTAGGGTTGAAATGGCCATTTCTAAAAATCCCGTTGTCTCGAATGTTGAAAAAAGCTGCAATTAGATCACTTCACTTTTTGTCCTTTTAGTATTTGGAAATTCGCAGATTGATAATTTTCCATTAGATGATTCCTTAAATCTTTTTCGAACAGTTTGTTATTCTCAACCGTATTAGTATATGAATCATACACTGCAAACCCATAGTGTGAAGGGATAAAAAGAAGCCATTCAGGTTTTAAAATAGCAGTTGCTTCCTTTATTTGGCCCAGAAAAAGAAGGACAACCGCTTCTTGTACATGCGAATAGTAAAAGAATATAACTAACCAACCAATAACAAAAAATGCAGTTAAAATCCTATGTATATACAATTGCCCTAATCCAGGAATAAACAATGACCACATAACGGCAATAACCGGATTTCGTTTATCCAAATAGTTAATCTCTAAAGCTCCTATCGAGAAGGAATTAAAACGGTGCCCTTCCCGATCCGCTAACAGATAGACTCTATTCATATCGACTGTAGTCCGATAACTATCCCAGATCCCGAAGATATAGACAGGGATATACATGAGTAGCCACCTTGTGTCTAATACTTCTTTCGCCATCTCAATATTCCCTTGAAAGGAATAAATCATGGATAAATTGACATGTGCTTTAATATTAACGACAACTTCCCAAATAAATAATGCATACCCTCTAAGATATTTAGATAAAAGCATATGCCCGAATCCAGGGAACGCTGCTGACCACCATGCAATGATATAAGGATTTCTCAAATGCAATTGAGTCGTTCCTAAAGTACTTACATAGGCTTTATATCTTCTGGCGGTGTTGTCATTGGTGTAGTTATCCATCCGATTCTGTTCACCCTCAGAAGTTATTTGTCTTATATTTCCCATAAAAAGATGACAAATATACCTGTCTTTAGTCCGTTCAATCGCCCTTTATATAATAAGCAAGAAAAGCTCCACTAACCCGCTGACATGTTTCATTCATTTTTAAATAAACTTTCCACCTAACATAGCCATGCCCTTTTCAAAAGCTCAACACCAAATTCTATTTCATCAAGAGAAAGATGACTAAATCCAAGTTTAATCATAGGGTCATCGTAAATTTTATTAATATGGTAGAAGGAGGTGGGACACACTTTTACTCCATTATTGGCAGCACGCTCGATTAACCACTCTTCTGATTGGTTTAGATGTATTTTGATTAATACGTACAAACCGGATTGTTCTCCAATAACAGAAATACTTGGACCAAACTGCTTTCTTAATTGTGAAACTAAGTGCTGCATTTTCTTTTTATAAACCAGGCGCATACGCTTGATGTGGCGATTCCATTCTCCCAATTCCATAAATTTGGCCATGGTAAGTTGACTGATAAGAGAGGTGGAACTCTCAAAATTTCGAAAGCGCTTTTTATACATGTTTAAAACAGGTTCTGGCAGCACCATATAGCTTAGACGAATTCCCGGTAAAAAGGATTTTGAGAAATTTCCTAAATAAATGACTCTTGTTGAATCAATTGAGGCAAGAGCAGGAAAGGGTTTTTGTGTATAGCGGAATTCACTGTCATAATCGTCCTCGATTATATACCCCTTCCTCTTGTTTACCCATTGAATTAGGAATTGTCGTTGACCGATCGACATGCTGACACCAATTGGACTTTGATGTGATGGTGTGACATAAATTAATCGTGATTGCATTTGTTCCAATAGTGAAAGGTTCGCACCGGTTTCGTGAACAGGCAATGGTTCCAACCTAAAGCGATGGAATTGAAACGCCTCCCGGGCACCGTCGTAACCGGGGTCCTCCACGATTACACTCTGAAATTCATCCCTTAGTATATGTCCCAAGTAAACAAGTATTTGCTGAGTACTGCTTCCGATGATAATAGCATTAGCGTTTGTTTTCACACCGCGTGATTCGAATAAATAATTGGCGATTTGTTCGCGCAATGCTTCTTCTCCAAAAGGATCTCCATATTGAAAGGTATCCTGTAATGTTAATACTTGATTGGAGATTCTTCTCCAAATTTCCATCGGGAATTGTGGTTGATCAACGGCATCCCCCCTAAAGTTCACTTTCGGGGGAATCATGGTCTCTGTTTGCCTTTTCTTCTGGGGAATATAAGGCTCCTGAAAGATTCCAGGTTCTAATTCATTGGCGAAATACCCTTTTCTTCCCTCACCACGAATATACCCTTCAGCCACAAGCTGTTCATATGCCATTAACGTTGTATTCCGGCTGACATGTAGGGAATCGGCAAGTTGTCGAATGGAAGGCAATTGTTCATTTGCCAAAATGTCTCCCTGTTCAATATATAATTTAAGTTTCTCGTAGATTTGTTTGTATTTTGGGCTATGATAGTTAAAAGTAAAAATGGTATTATTCATTCTCATTCCTTCTGACATGTATGTTTGTTTGATATTGTACCTTTTTTTATGTCAGCTTGTATATTATTATTTTATTAACCATTCACCAAAAATTTTGAAAGGATGATTGTATGTATATTCCTAAGCAATATCGTATGAATCATGATGAAGCCATTCAATTGATGAAGTCTAACCCGTTTGCCTTACTGATTACAGTTGATGAGCATCGTCCCTTGGCCACGCATATACCTTTGGAAATTCGTGAAGAGGACGGAAAAATCTATGGTACTGGGCACATTGCTTACGGAAACAAGCAGAAAAAAACGTTAGAAAATAATAGTGATGTGTTACTTATTTTTCAAGGAGCACATGCTTACATTTCATCAAGCTGGTATGCGGTGGAAGAAGTTCCTACTTGGGATTATCTGGCTGTACATGCCTATGGAACGGCACGTATCATCAGTGGCGACGAACTGAAATCAGCTTTGGATACGATGCTGAAACACTATGAGTCTCACCGAGAAAATGGAAGGCTCTGGGATACATTTGATCCAGAGTTGCTTGAAAGTGAAATGAAAGGTATAGTTGGGTTTGAAATTGAGATCACTTCTATTCAAGCTGCAGCCAAAATGAGCCAGAATCGTTCTGACACTGATTACAAATCAATTGTTAGCGAGCTGGAAACATCAAATGACCAAGAAGAAGTTCAGGTTGCTCAGTGGATGCGTGAACAACGGAAAGGGTTATTTAAATAAGTTCATAACGAAATGGAGAGTAAGTTTATGACTAAATTTATCATTGAAGATGATTTTTGGACATTATTCCCTCATGCAAAAATAGGCACCGTTATTTGTGAAGGGATCGATAATTCTATTAGAGACGTTGAAATCTACGAGGGTCTGCTACAGGAAGCAGAGAAAGAAGCACAAGCATTTTTCAGTCAAGAGGAATTCAGCAATAATCCCGTTATATCCGTTTGGCGAGATGCTTTTCAAAAATTCAAGACAAAGAAAGGTGCAAGGTGTTCCATTGAAGCTTTACTGAAACGGGTGAAAAATGGCAATCATATCGGAACCATCAACCCGCTTGTTGACATATATAATTCGATTTCATTACGTTATGGGCTTCCATGCGGTGGAGAAGACATCGACACGTTTGCTGGCGACATTAGGCTAACGCGAGCAAATGGGAACGAACCATTTATCCCATTGGGAAGTGATGAAAATGCTCCCCCATTTGAAGGTGAAATTGTATATAAGGATGATGTTGGTGCCATATGCCGATGCTGGAACTGGCGTGAAGCTCAGAGGACAATGCTGACAGAAAATACAAAAAATGCATTCCTATGCATTGAATTAGTCGATGAAACAAGAAGCGATGAGTTTCATTTAGCGCTTAGAGAACTGTCTGATTTGGTTTCACAGCATCTTGGTGGTACGGTAAAGATGGAAGTCTTAGATATTCATAATAAGCAAATGACGATTGTAGGGTAAACTTACTAGTGTTATGATAATTACTTAAAATACTGGTAAAAGGGGTTTTCTCCATGATTCATGTACTATTCGTCTGCCTTGGAAATATTTGCCGATCACCGATGGCTGAAGCTTTGTTTCATGATTTAGTGAAAAAGGAACAGCTATCTGACAAAATTGCCGTTGATTCCGCTGCCACCAGTTCTTGGCATATTGGTTCCCCACCCCACAAAGGCACACTGGAAATCCTGAAAAAATATCGGGGTTCTTCAGAAGGGCTTGTTGGCCGCCAATTAACCAAGGCTGATTTTGAAAAGTTTGATTACATAATCGGGATGGATGAAAGCAACAAGAAGAACATTTCGGAGATTCTGGGTCAGCCGAAACATCCGAAGATCTTTCGCCTGCTTGATCTAACGTCACATAAAAAGGATGTTCCGGATCCTTATTATACCGGCAATTTTCAGGAAACGTATGATCTTGTTTCAGAAGGCTGTCGCGCATTGCTGGAGAAAATTCGGGTTGAACATGAATTATAACAAAAAAGTGCCAGGTACCATCCCGTTTTGGAAGTGGTGCCTAGCACTTTTTTTGATTATTTTATGAACGACAATATTTCTGTCCGTGCTTGACTATCCGTTGCAAATACTCCACGGGCAGCCGTGGTGACGGTACTAGCCCCCGGTTTCTTCACTCCGCGCATGGTCATGCACATATGCTCGGCTTCAATAACCACCATGACCCCATGAGGCTCAAGTGTTTCCATCATGGTATCGGCAACAGTCGAAGTAATTCTCTCTTGTAATTGCGGTCTGCGAGATATAGCTTCCACCGCTCTGGCCAATTTGCTTAGTCCTGTCACCCGACCATTTTTAGGAATGTAAGCTACATGTGCTTTGCCGAAGAACGGAACGAGATGATGCTCGCACATCGAGTAAAATGGAATATCCTTTACCAATACTACTTCTTCGTGGTCTTCGGTGAAAATGGTTTCGAAATACACTTTCGGATCAATCGTTAAGCCGGCAAACATTTCTTCATACATTTTGGCCACACGTTTTGGAGTATCCAAAAGCCCCTCTCTGTTTGGATCTTCACCAACCGCTTCTAATAGTAAATGTACTGCTTCTTGAATTTTCTCTTTATTTATAGTACTCATCATTTCTCCCCTTTTTCCTCTATAAAACTATACGCCGCGCTTGTTTCCCCAAACATACGTATGCAATTGCGGCAACACTTTTACGTTTTTAAGCTCGTGATCTTTCATGACTTTTTCGATCAGCCATTCATATTTATCAATTAATTGACTTACTAACTGCTGATTTTCATTCGTTTTGTTATCATCATTTCCTACCTGGAAGAAAAACGGAACCTCAGGATAACGGAAATGGACATTTTTCGCATATTCGTAATCTTCCCCATTGAAAACAACGACCTTTAAGCTGACATTTCGAGAATGGTCTGCTTTCATTAGGTTTTCAATTATTTGGTCAAGTGTTTCAAAATTGGTGTTCATTCCTGAACTTGGCGGTTTTGGTGAAATTGTTAATTCATCGATTTGGTAAAACCAATCTTGCCACTTGCTGCCTTGTGTTTCTAATCCGATGTTTATATGATTTTTCTTTAATAATTCTATTAAACTGTTAAGATTTTTTAATAAGGCTGGATTCCCTCCAGAGATCGTAACAAAGGAAAATCCATCTCCGCCAAGGCTAACTAGCTCCTGCCAAATTTCTTCTGCAGTCATTTGTATGGTTAACTCTTTTCCGGTTCCGTCCCAGGTAAACGCAGAGTCACACCAGGAACAGGAATAATCACAACCGGCGGTACGCACAAACATGGTTTTTTGCCCGATTACCATTCCCTCTCCTTGGATGGTCGGTCCAAAAATTTCCATAACAGGAATTTTACTCAACTTCCATCCACTCCCGTCTTGCTTCGGCGTAGCTGGTAGGCGTTTCAAATAAACGGACAAACTCCACTCTTGCTCCAAGGTATTGAGGAATTTGATCCAGTGCCTCTTTCATTTTTTCGAAAATCCAAACCACCATATTTTCTGCTGTCGTATTCATTGGAGGCAAGGTTTCGTTTAAGTAGCGATGATCGAGATGAATCTCAATTTCATTTTTCCAAATTTCAATAACATAAAAAAACCACTCCCCATTGATAGGAAGTGGTTTAACCTATTGTTATTATTAGAAGAATGATTTAATACTTGCTAGGATTGTAAGAATACCGATGATAATAACAAAGATATTGCTTAATTTGCCTCTGTACTTAGCTAGTACAGGAACTTTACGGATAGCATACATTGGTAATACACAAAGGATTGCTGCAACTAGCGGACCGCTCAATCTATCAATTAGTCCAAGGATACTTGGGTTTGTATACGCAACATACCAGCATGATAATACTACAAAGATAAGAATTGATGTCTTAACTGTCTTTTCTTTGATGTTCATTCCACGTGCTCTGCCAGCCTCAAGAATCATGTCACGCATAACCTCATACGCTCCAACATAGTGTCCAAGGAAAGACTTTGTTATTGCTACAAATGCGATGATAGGAGCTGCAATTGTAATTAGATTTGAGTTTTGCTCATTCGCAAGATAAGACAGAATAGATAGATTTTGTTCTTTTGCCATAACTAAATCATTTGGAGTTAAGCTCAAGACACTGCTCCAAACGAAGAACATAACTACTGTGAAGGTCATAATATAAGTAACCTTTTGGATTTGCGCGCTCTTTGCGTCAACAGCTTCGATACCATAAGTTGCTCTCTGTTTGATAACAAATTGCGAAATGATAGGAGAATGATTAAATGAGAATACGATAATTGGTAGAATCATTAATATCGTTCCAAAAATTCCAGTTCCAGTTGAAGCAGTTGAAACACTTGAGAAACTAAGCATCGACGTATTCCACTGTGGAATTAACGATACTGCAATAAAAAGTAGGGAAAGGATAAACGGATATACAAGCATACTCATAAATTTCACTGTAATATCTTGTCCAAAATTTAAAATCGCTATTAGACCAAGTATTAACACAAGTGATAAGATTGCCCTTGGAGGCTCTGCCATGCCCAATTGATTCACCATAAAACTACTAGCTGTATTGGTTAGAGCTACTGAATACATCAACACAATCGTATAGATGGAAACAAAAAATACGATATTAAAAATTATACTTGCCTTTTTCCCGAAATACTCTCTTATCGTGCCTGTAATCCCCTCTTCAGCGGAGTTAGAAGCATAGATCATTTTAGCAAGTGCTCGATGTGAGTAGTACATGATTGGAAATGAAAGTAAAGTAATTAATAGTAATGAAAGTAAACCGCCTGCTCCGGCATTAATCGGTAAAAAGAGTACCCCTGCTCCAATTGCTGTTGCAAAAAGGCTCAAAGCCCATGTGGTATCTTGTTTATGCCATTTTTTCGGATCTGGATACTGTTTTTGTTCAGGTTGTTTATATTCATAATCTAATTGTCTAGCGGTATTCCCTTGCATAATACAGTCCTCCTCGTAATATCTTATATTTTTTATTTTAAAAATAACTAACTACCCTTTAAAAGTTTGCTCAATATTTCACAAATTGTCAGCAAATGTTACCTCGGTATATGTTTGTCGCCGAAGATTCTACTTTTAATCGCAATTCCTGTCGGTGTTGCAGCAACTCCACCAAGACCTGTTTCTTTTAATTCACGAGGCATTTGCCTTCCAACTCTATACATCGCTTCAATGACTTCATCGGCATTGATCACATTTGTTACATCTGCTAATGCAATATCCGCTGCGACTAAAGCATTTGCTGTTCCGATGGCATTTCTTTTTACACAAGGTATTTCGACTAAACCAGCAACAGGGTCACAAACAAGACCTAGTAAATTTTGCAATGCTGTTGAGAATGCTTCAGAAGATTGCTGCGGTGTTCCTCCTGCCGCTTCTACCGCTGCAGCTGCTGCCATAGCTGACGCACTTCCTACTTCAGCCTGACATCCACCGAAAGCTCCGGCAATACAAGCATTATTTGCAACAACCATCCCAAACAATGCAGATGTGAAAAGAAAATGAATCATATCTTCACGACTTAGGTTGAGTGTATCTTTAATACCAAATAGTACGCCCGGAATCGTCCCACTTGCACCTGCTGTTGGAGTCGCACAAATTGCCCCTAACGAAGCATTCACTTCATTCACTCCAATTGAGCTTTGGACTCCGTATACCATCAAATCCCCAGAAAGTGTTTTCCCTTTTGATCGATAGTTCATTATCTTTACTGCATCTCCACCAGTTAAACCAGTTGGTGAAAATACACCGTCGCCTTCAATGCTTCTATTAATGGAGTTTTCCATTGTCGTTAAATTCTTTTCCATTTTGCTCCAAACCTCTTCGTATGAAGCTTTGGTTATTTCCATTTCCTGTTCAATCATTAATGCATAAAGGGGCATTTGTCTCTTATTTGCTGCTTCAACAATTTCCTTTATTGATGTGTACATATCTTCTCCCCCCTGTTTTTAATAGAGAATCATAATATTCGCTAAGTTGTTTAAGCTTTCAAGTTCTTTCTGAACATTTTTTGACAATAACATATCTAAAGCAAACGCATGTAAATACTTCTTGCTTCCTTCTAAATGATAATAGTCGTTTACTTCTACTTCATATTTCTTAAGAATTCTACGTAACATGAATTCAATATCCGTATCTTCAGAAATGGCGATAACAATTGGCAATGGCCCAGTTAGTTTTAATTGAAAACCACCTACCTCAATCTCTTTCACTTCAATTAATCCGCCGCCGATCGAAATTCCGAGTGTTCGAATACTTCGACTATCATCTTCCAAATAAACATCTGCTGTATTTGGGTGACCTGCTGGACTTTCCCCTGGAATCTCAATAAAAGTAATATCAATGCCTTTTGCTTCTGCTATATTAATCGCATCTGGTACCCTGCTGTCATCTGGAGCAAACCCTAAAATCCCCCCAATAATGGCAAAGTCTGTTCCATGTCCTTTATGAGTTTCCGCAAAGGACTCGTAGTACTTGACGACAACCTTCTTCGGAAGACCTTGAAATAACTTATTTGCTACAGCCCCAATTGCTAAAGCTCCTGCAGTATGTGAACTGGAAGGACCAATCATAACTGGACCAATCACATCAAAGCAACTTTTGTACTTAACTACCTTTTTTTCTTTAATTGGCGCCAACCCTATACTCATAAAAGTACCTCCTTAAATTTGGCCCAAATGGAGTTTCATACAGTCTTTTTAACCATTCGGACTCTAGCAGACATTTGAATGAAGATGTTAGAAAACGCTTCCAGACCCCTGCAAAAAAATTTATTTTTCTGTAAAACTATTACCTTGTTAATAGAAATAATTTATTACAGTAATTATTTTTTATTATCACATGCAAAATATATCATGCCTTCTACCCTATGTCAACGCAATAATAATAATAATCTATTATTATAAAAAAAAATTATTATATTGCCTTGGAATATTTCAAAAGTTTGATATAATCTAATTGAACTATAAAAAAATGGGGATAATTATACCAATTTTCCCCTACTATCCATTGTCTTGATAGTAATATAAATGAAGCGTAACCAAGCGAACAGTATAATTAAAACGCTTTCAATAAAAATTTAAATAATAGGAAAAGAACTCTTGTTTATTGGAAAAGTACTATGTAAGGAGGAGTATTGATTGGAGAAAGAGTTATTTCGGCACTATCAAAATATCATGAATTACTTCGGAGCAATTTTAGGATCTAATTATGAATTTGTTTTACATGTCTTAAAACCTGAGGGTGGTTCTCAGATCGGTCACATCGTCAATGGAGAATTAAGCGGCAGGACACTGAATGGGCCATTAACGGATTACGCCAAAAAGCTTATCAGCGAAAAAGTCTATTTAGAGAAGGATTTCGTTACAGATTATGTTGGAGAAGGACCGCGAGGAAAAAAGTTTCGTTCATCTACTCTGTTTATAAAAGATTCTAAAGGTGTATTACAGGGTCTGTTATGTATAAATTTCGATGCAGACGTCTACCGCAAAGTCGCAAAAGACGTGTTAAAGTTAGTTAATCTAAGCCTTGATATTGAACATATCGAGATGAAAACCGAACAAGAGCAGCCAGTTGAACGACTTCACGATAATGTTAGTAATATCATTTATACTGTAATCGATAAAGATATCCTAGAATCTGGTGCCCAATTATCACCAGATCAAAAGAAACTGGCGATATCCAAATTAAAAGAATATGGGGTATTTGATATTAAAGGTACCATAAATGAAGTTTCTGATATAATGGGAATGTCTGAATCAAGTGTTTATCGTTACCTTCAGATGGTATCACGAGATTATTCAATGCAAAAATAACCAAATTATAATAATAGGTACAAAATTATCTTGGGTAAACCCAACTAATGATAATTCAAAAATATTAAAAACAAAAATAGTCAGAGTAAGTATCGATAAATTGTGTGATTGCATTTGTCTATCTGCTGAAAAGTATTATCGAGAAAAAGACTCTAATCTATTCAAAGACCATAAATTCAAATTTCTTGACTTTAATTCGTTTAAAAACCAAGGAAAAGATTTTGATAATTGATCTTCTGCAATCTGGGCGCTTTTCTGAAATAAGGAAAGCCCTTTTCTTTATGAAAAGGGCCATATTCTTAAAGAATGATGGTGACTCCAAATAATTCTGGTCTACTCTAGGAGATAAAATGAATCCGAACTTAATACTATCATGGTTAGCAACAAAATTGCTTTCAAGTATTGCACTTTAATTATTATCCAGAGGGCTTTTCGTCTTTTCCTCCTTAAAAGAATGTAAACTCCATTCTCTTTGTTTATCTGACAGCCCCCATGGTTCGTGTTGTAACATCTATTGAAGTATTGATTGTTGCTTCTCCTAAGGCTTTGCCCCAATGGTCCTGAACTTGTTCATATTGCTTATTTTGATAGGCTCTTGCATATAAACCTAAGCCAATTGGATCAATATTATGTTTTTGGATTTTCTTTATTAATTGGTCAAATTGTATTTTCAGTTGTTCTTCTACCATTTTTTCTAGTTTGTCATTATTATGATTCATATTAATTGGAGATAGACGCTCCGTTATTTCCATGAACATTTTTACGTGAATGTCGAATGTAAATTTACCATGATTATACCCTGTATGAATTTTTGTTTTTACGTTACGAGCATTAAAGCTTAACATATTTCTGTAGATTGTGTTCTCCTTTTTCCCATATACAATAGGGAGGGTAAAACTAAAATCAACATTCTCTCCTTTTAATATTTGTAACAAGGTTGTTTCCTGAGGATTAAGCGAAGTGCTATACCCTCCCTTCTCGTTTAATAATGTACTGCCTGTTATTGTTATTTCTTTCTCCAGTTTAATGTTAGGAATGCTGGGAGTGAGACCTTTGTCAAAAATCTGCCGATGCAGATCCTGGAGCGTTGTTTTTATAGTTTCACCCTTTTCATTTGAAGTATCGATCATGGACTTTAAATATATTGGGGTGATTGGTTTATCTTTAGCATTAAAAAGCATAATCTCTGAAACAGGACCATCTACTATTATTATTCTAGGATTGACTGTAGCTTTAGTATCGCGAAAAAAAACATCTAGTAAGGAAAGCCAATTTGGATCTTGGAGCATTTTTTTCCCAATAAGTAGAACCTCAAGTTTTGATCCAACAGAGACACCAGAGCTGCGAACATCGAATTCCTTTCTAGATTGCCGAATTGTTTTGGCCCTGACTTCAACTATTTCTTCTTTTTCTTTTGCTTCTTTACTGAATACAGGACTTGATTCATAAAATTCCACATCATTTTCTTTATTCAAATCTATTCCAAATGCTAAGTGAAACATTATATCCTCCATGTATGGCGGTGGTACCATTCCTGATGGAAGGATGATTAGGGAAAATAGTAATAGAAAAAGACCAATCAACCTCTTCATTTGATAAACCTACTTCGGATACGCTCATGGATACTTAAGTAAATCCACAAAAACAATGGGATTATATATATGAAGGGAAATGCAATTTTCGCGCTCAACCCTTGCAACAGGTCATTTTGATTAAAAGTAGGAATAACAAAATATATGGTCACCACCATCAACAGTAATAATAGAAGCAAGTGTTTGCTATGATTCTGTTTCCCGAATAGCCAACTTGTACAGAAAACAGCACCATAGATATAAGGCATCCATGCCCTAGAAAGAACCAACAAGTAAAACGCAAGAAAAATAATTTCCATTCTCTCTAAAAATCGAAACTCCACGACTTTTAATATACTTAAAGTAGGTTCGTTAAAATGAGTAATTTCGTCGGGACTAAAGAAGGCAAAACATACAAGAGTTATGAATAAAAATACGAGCATTGATAATGAATTGGCGATAATAATGCCTACGGAAGCCTTTTCCTTATTTTGTAAAAATGGATATAGCAAAAACACGATTTCAAAGCCGAAAAAAGAATATGCAGTAGTTTTAGTTGCTAACAGCACCTTCTTCATATCTTTGAACAGTGGGAGAAGGTGAATCCAGTGATGGTTTCCCCATAAGGCAAACCAGTAGAAGAAAGGCATCCATAATAGGAGGAAAAAAACGAGTTCAGCGTAACGACCGATGATACGAATTCCACTACGAGCAATAGTATAGGTAGGGATCGCGAATAAAAACATAAGGACATAACCAGCTACTCCCGGCAAAATCCATATTTGAATAAATAGGATTGAACGCTGAAGAATGAGAAACGCACTATAAGCGAAATACAGGGCAATGAAAAGGGCAATAGCTTTTCCTGCCCACTTTCCAAAATACTTTGTAATTAAATCGATTAGTGTCCCTTCAGGATATTTCTTCATTATTTGAATAATGATTAGACTTGCTACAATAGATGCTATCCAGCCAAAGATGATAATGATCCAACCATCCGTACCTGCCTTTTCTGCCAAGATTCGTGGGAGTTGCAGTACACCGATGCCAACTTGTGCGCCATGTATTAAAAAAATATATTGCGTTAATGTAATCTCATTGTAAGTATACTTTTTCATTTTCCACCCTCCCGAGGATCATTGGATCCTTGTTTCACTGCCTGAATCGCTCTTGTGCTCAAAGGACGACGGGTCATTTTCCAGAGTGGAACACGCAAAAAACTATCCTTCCAATCGGATAAATAGATTGGAGTAAATGGACTGCTGTATGGAATACCCAGCGATTCCAAAGAAATAAGATGTCCAATCAAAGTGATTAAACCAATCACAATACCTACAATTCCAAACAAAGATGCAAGAAACATCATAGGAAATCGCAATAACCGAATGGCTGAGCTCATATCATAATTAGGTATAATAAATGAAGCAATAGCGGTAGATGCAACAACAATAATCATCATGTTGCTGACAATCCCAGCTTGTACAGCAGCTTGACCGATTACAATAGCCCCTACAATCCCTACCGTTTGCGCTATGGGAGCTGGAAGACGTATCCCTGCCTCACGAAGCATTTCTAGTGCAATCTCCATAATAAGTGCTTCAATCAGTGGAGGAAAAGGCACCTCAGCGCGATATTTTCCTATGTTGAGCAACAATTTTATAGGAATTAACTCGTAATTAAACGAAATTAAAGATATATAAAGTGCGGGGAAAAAAATAGCCACGAAAAAAGCCAATAACCTCATTAACCGTATAAAATTTGCCGTTAGGAAACGTGACCCATAGTCATCCACATTGTGAAAAAAAGATATAAGTG